>DAOLHH010000008.1:0-26707 GCA_035329185.1 Candidatus Saccharimonadota bacterium
AGGTGCTTTAATTGTTCATGGCGAACATTATTTCCGTGGCGAGATGCTCCGTGAAATAGGCAAACGTGCAAGCGGAAACCCGCTATTATTTGAACAAGGGTACAATCGACTAAGTGACAGGGATGAAAACACTAAGTATGGATATATTCACGGCGCACAGATAGTGGGAGCACTTACGGTTGAGCAACTTAGTCGTACTTTGCCAACGGTTACAATAAACGATGTCGTAGATCAATTTTTAAAAACCCCAGCGACTGATGTTGTTATAGACCCTGAATTAGGAAAAGAACTATCACGGCAAAAAACATTATGCCACGCGCTTCGTACATTTGATTCTACGGCACGCTTATTTGCTGAGGCTCTTGAAATGACGTATTACTGCAGAAGTGGCATAGCGGCTTATAACCCATCAGCCCGAAAGGCTGCTGCGCTTGGGTTTGCCCTCACTGCAGTTGAGATAGATGACGCTATTGGATCAATCTTAAAAACACGCTAACATTTTTGTCCGTTATTCTCGGCCATATTTCTTGTTATGAGTCGTATTTTTGTGATATTTTGATGTCTTACCGTGAAAAACGAACCCTTCTATGAATTATTTATAAATCACCGCATTGAGAGCATAGCATATTGCTTGCGTGGACTTGATCCAGGCAACCCCGATACGACACGACAACCAAACTATCTTCACGCCACCATGCAAGCGAGTTTACTTGAACATGATTTTGAAAAAGAATTCTCGGTGCAAAAAATGCGCGAACCTTACGACGAACACTCTCGTCTATTGGCAGCACGTATTTTTGGAAGCAGTTTGCGACTAGTAAACCCGATAGTTTCCATCCCGTTTTCCGAACACCCATCTCAACCGTACAAGGGAATTACGTTGCAATTTCCTGACGCCGTAGAATTGGTGTACCGAGGCGTTAGCATCTATCGCTCTGAGCATATCGGCGAAGCAGTGCCTGCATTTTATGGGCCACATATTAGTGCAGATATTATGCTGTCTGAGCCAATTCGTATCGAGCAAACCGAAACTCAAAGAGTATATTTTATAACACCAGGCAACTACGAAACATTCATACCTATGCGCGGATTAGTCGTAGCGGCATATGAACGATTTTCTAAATTAAACTAGCCCTTAAGTATTAATAATTATTCAGCAATAGTCACCGCTATTTCGCCCAAATTGCGTTGAGTAGGGATTACATTTCCATCAACATCAAAATTTTGTGGGAAAATATCCACCGAAGATATCGTTAACATTTGTGATTGACTATCAAATTGAGCAACTACCAATAAATCACTATCGCCGGTATGGGCAATTTTAAATTGTGCACCTTCTGGGATAGACAGGGAATACGTCATGGTCTGTCCTATTGCAGGAGCGGTGAATGAGCGAACATGTTCGAGCTGCGTATAGGTAAGGCTTTCATCGTATTGCGGAATCTCAGAAACAGAAGAGAATTCTGTAGTGGACGGTAAAACCGCAAAATCGCCATCCGTTGCAATCACTGCGTCAGTTATATCGGTATACTTTGCATCGAACTCAGCTATTTCTGCCTGCCTCTCTGCCTCAAGTGCAGCTTGATATGTGGCCAGTTCTTGTGCTTCTGCTTCTTTTTGTGCTTCGATTCTTGCTTCACGCTGATCGAGCTCATCGATAGCTCGGGGAACTCCAAATATAATTGCACTAGCCGCTGCGCCAGCCATAATCAACCGACGCACCGTTTTCGTAAACAATCGCTTATGTTCCTCACTCCTTTGCTCTTTTTCTTTTTGCTCGAGAATAGACCTAGATCTAGAGGATTCATATATTTGCCTTATAAGATCTTCATAGCCAGCGGGTTCCAGCTCTAATACATGCGAAATCTCATCATCGTCATTTAAAACTTGTCCTCTCACAATAGTGCCTACAAAATTACCAACATTGCCATCCAAGATAATGCGAGCACTGGACAACATATAATCCATATCGTATCTTTTTTTAGGCGGTATCATGCCAGCCAGCTGAAAAACATGGCCTTTCTCGTCGGTATAAGCGCCCTTCGAGACATGCCACAATACCTCCTCGCCACGCTCCATAGTCTTGACCACCGTACAATATTCTGGAATTAAAGTCTGTTCTACATAGCCGTTAATGATTTTAGATGCTGACTCCCAATTATTCGTTAAAATTTGGGCTGCAATTTCTGCTTTCGTGTCAGGCAAAGCCTCCGCGCGTTCTGTATTTGATTGATTCATAGGAGGTTATTTTATATCTTATTGTATTATTTATCAATTTTAGTACTTAATAATTTTTATGCTTACAATTTCTCCCCCTGCATGGGGAGAAATTGTTTTTTTAAGTTTTTTATGATATAATTAATTTTATGAGAGAAGTTTCAGATGCATATAAGACCATCGACGCTAAATGTAGAGCTTGCTCGAGATCTTCATGTCTTACTGTGATGCTTGCTGGTGCTCTACGTGAGTACAATCGTACTGAAGAAACAGTAATAGACGTCATGGGAGATGGTGGCGCAATAGCGATACTTGAATATGCCGATAACGAACTGGGTCCTGATGAAAACCCAGACCAGACAGAAACACGCTTGTACCAATTTATTGGAAGTGTTCTTGAAGGTGCACATGAAGATGTTGCACGGCTAGAAGCTGAGCGAACTGAACTATATAAAGCTTGTGACGGATATGATCTCTCCCAGCCGTACATATGTCAAAGTACTCTTGATAAGTGACCCTATACTAAGCAAGCGTTATTTTAAATAGTTACTAATTAATCATATCTTGCATGTGCTTGCGCTAAAGCTTGCCGCTAAGGTACAGTACTACTTTAAATTAAACTGTATTACTGATGCCTACCTATTTATATTTACCAGAAATGGTTGTCGAAAAAGAGATGACCGAGACCACCTTAAACCATTCGCTTCGCGCTTCGTTCGAAAATAGCGAACACGTGCGTACCCCCGCATTTGATGCTTATATTATGAGCCATGCACTCCGTTTTGCGCGCCATGTTGCCCCTGTTGTAGATATGGACGAAGGTGAATGTAGTGAAATTTTTAAAGATCGTGCAGCGCTCAATAGAACGTACCTCGATACTTCATTGCCCTATAGAACGCATGGATTATTTAAGAACAACTGCTACGTAACGCTCATTAACCCCGTGTACTCGGCGCCTCAGATACGACAGACACTTGCCCACGAAACCTACCATGTCGTATCTAAAAATCAATGCAACTCGTTCAAAGTTAACGACACACTATTTAGAGCTATGCAAACCGGACTTTCGTTTGCACATAGTTCTTGCCCCGAGCCCGTTCAGTCTGACATCATGAGTTTATGGTGGGTCAATGAAGGATTGGCAGACTTTAGCAACTTCATCATGAGACCGGATACATATCGACCCCACTATGACATTATGGCGTCCCTGGTAGCTGCGTTCACACTACTCGATAAACAGTTCTACCCAGAACTTGTGCAAAGCGCCTTTTTTACAGGTGACGTAGTACCGGTCTTAAACCGTATAGGTGACTTAACTTACGAGCGATGGGTGTTTGAAGCGAGCGCAAAACTCAGAGAGGCCCTTAGTCTTAGAGGAAGTAGGCAAGACGTAAGCACGGCGAAATTTCATGCGATTCAGTATCTTTCACGTAGAACTATTAGAACAATACTCGACGAACATCGTCGAATTAATAATAGCGATTTATAAAGATTGTTATACTTATTGTAATGACAGACAAGCAACAAGGCACATCAAAAGCACCAAGTAAAAAATTTTTACGTAACGCGAGAATCATAGGTTTCTTGTTTGTAATATTTGGTATTTTCTACATGGCACTTTTCTCATTCAATATCGTTGCAGATGTATTTGGAATGTTCTTTGTCATCCTTGGTATAACTGCGATGATACAACCAAAAGCCATACGGACAGTCATACTCATCATCGTTCACAGCTTACCGCTATCTTGGTAGGGATTTTATAATAATTCTTCCAAAATTATGCTGACTTAACTGACAATGATTATCTGCATTTTATAATTGTAAAGAGACGATATAGAATTAAGGGTATGTACAATTCAGAAGACATGCAAAATCTCATTAACGCTATCGACTTATTTATACCCGGTATGAATGAGTCGCTTTCAATCATAAAATACGAACGAATAAACCCTGATTTTGAGCTACTTTGCTTCCGTACATACGGTCGGGACAATAATACCTACTATTTTTCACTCATACATTTTGATCATATGAACACCATTACTTATGGCAAAAAATTGATTAATAAGTCATTCGCCAAGGTAATCGAGTTTATACCGCCACATGAAAAGCAGAAAGGTAGGACAGAGCTAGAGCAAAAAAGCGTCTCCGACAGAAAGCGTGGTTACCCTGCAGGATTCCTACTTGCGCGTACCGAACGACCAAAGGGTGTGGGGTATTGGGCGACGGATATTATCATACGACCAAATGATGATATACACGAAAAGGTACGGCATTTGTCAGATGTAGACCGACCAAATGCGTTAGCAATTCTTGTCGAAGTGCTTAAATCGACACCACCTGTTTCCCTCAAAAATGATCCGAGTGATTTTCTTGGTGGATGGACCCAAAAAGCGAATCGAGCAACTTTAACACCAGAAACAGTAACTATCAACGACACAAATCTTGTGATTTCAGTTTACAAAAATATCGTAGGCGACTGGGAAGCGTTTTTTAATTATTCGAGGACCCCAAAAGAGTAACCAGCACAACCTATAATCGCTTACACTTTCTATCTATACACATCGTTAAATAATCCTTATACTTACCGCATATGAATCCACAACAATTTCAGCAAAACCCGAATACGTTTTATCAACAACCGACCTATGCGCCTGTTCCAGTTAAATCTAAGGTGAATAAAATGCTAATAATACTTTCAGCAATCTTATTTATTGCTGGCGCGAGTGTCTCAACGTATTTTATGGGCAATCTTAGCAAGAAAGACAGTGAAATCAAGGAAATACAGAAACAATTATCTGAAGCCAAAGCGAAGCTTACCGAAACAGAATCTCAACTTGCAAGTTTGGGCGAACGCAAAACCGGTGTGGAGGCTCTTCAAGCATCAAACGATGAAACACGCAAATCCGATATTGCTCAATTTATCGCAGAAGTAAACATGTATGTTGCTGAAAATCAAGGCACCTTTCCGTCGACTGAGCCGTCCGTCTTCAAAGATGAATTTGAAACGCCATATTTGACCAACGACTTAATGGAATTTAATGATCCAGCAACAGGTAAACGATACACATTCACACCTGTCGCACCAGTGCAAACACCACCAGGTCTGGTGCTTGGAGACATTCAATATCAGTGGCCTGCAACTTGCGCAGGTCCTGAATTCAGCGACGATGCTACGACACGACAAGCTGCCGCACGTATTCTCCTCGAATCCGGCGAAACATATTGCATTCAGAATTAGTTAAGAGGTGTTATTGCTATCCTTTTTGAAAATGTAGTACCTGCGTGCCGTCTACATTTCGCCTAGCAAGCCTATCTTTTTTACCCCTCATAGTATCTAGTGCACTGTAAATATTTTGGTGAGCTTGCCAGCGCAAACCACTCCCTAAAAATCCTGGACCTATAACGAGTTTTCCGCCTCGGTTCAATACTCGTACAGCTTCAGAAACGGCTTGTGTTGCAAAATCAGTATCTAGTGAGTATTCGATATCTATTAACATGCAACTTTGCACAAGATCAAAACTTTTATCGTCAAAAGGTAATGCTCGCGCATCTGCAGCAACATATCGCGATGGATTTTGTTGTTGATCTGCCACAAATTTTCTACGTGCAATCTCAAACATACCAGAAGCAAGACTCATCCCATCTCGACCATTCAGAAATGCATAATTTATTTGCTCTTGGTTTCTGTCAAGCAATGACTGCAATGAAGCATAGCAAATGTCTACAGCGTAAGACTCAACACCATAATTATCTGCGAGCTCAGCGGAAACGCTCGATACGCCAGCCCCTATATCTAGAAAACGCATTTGCCTATGGTAATTCATAGGTCCAAGTCCGAGCATTTTATTATTAAATTCGAGTGTTGATGCACTCACTGCAGATTGAAAGTCGTTAATATACTCACTCATTAAAAATATTATAACATTATTATAATTATTATTCAATCTGTTCAAGCGATACACTTTTCTATAACTACTTCCTTGAAGATTTCATAACGAGTAAAGTATAGTCTATACAATAAAGAGGATTCGACGCATGTCAAACAATATGATACACACAGAACTACCATTTGGGCTCACCATGGAAGATTTATCGGCAAGGTATGAAACACACAGTGACAACGAAGAGTTTAATATTTCCCTTTACGCAACTACGATTCATCTTGGCGCACCAGATGATCTGAGTCTTGTTGTCGATGTAGACCTAGAAACCGAGCATAAAAATACTGGCGATACGGAGTTAGAAAGTCTTTCGACTCAATATGTAGACCTTGAAGCTTCAAAGCATCCGATAACTATTGACGAGAGCAATGAACTCGAACAGGTTGAAGCAGTCGTTGGTAATGCGGCGATTGGTACATGGCTGAGACATACTGAAGACTCGTTAGCAAAAGCGGAGAAAGAACTAAAGTCTGAAAGAACGCGCAACATTAGTGCCACTATCGGAATGTTCTCGCTTGGATTACTCCTCTCTAGACTTGTTAATAATAGCTTCGATTTTAAGAACGATTTAGATTTCGGACTGTTTATAGGTGCGATTTCTGGGGGCGGTATGATGCTTGCACAAGAGGACCAGTGCCGTGGCTATCGCAGAGAGCGTATCCAAGCAGTCAAGAAGGTAGAGCGCATCGGTCGCTTCATACATGCTTTAAATGCCACTGGGCTCACGAAAAGATAGTCTAGAACTTAATAGTCGAACTATGCCGATTAGAATACTATTTAACAATGACTTTGCTTAAAATATTTATATATGAAATATTAGAGGCTACGTTCTTCGATCAGCTTTGAAACTCTATCTTGGAAGTAAATCACGCTACTATTCAGTTCTATTGGCATCGAAGAGTCTACACTCTTCAATGGCACGAGCTGTTCGTCGGTTACAGCTTCTCGTATAAGAAAATGGCCAATAAACTCAGGTGAAACACGTTCAGCACTTTCATTTTCGTGTGCACCTTGACGCTCACCTAAAAACTTAAATTGTTCGACATCACCCGATGCACTCAATAAAAGCATGTTTTTTGACTCCCCGTAACGTGGTACATGACGATCAATATCTTGCTTCATGATGTATGTCGGATGCCCAGCATAGGTTACGCTTTCGTCTTCCAATGCCCAATGAATCGAACGAGCACTCATTTCACGATAACGAGGAATAAAGAGCGTCGGTCGGCGCACTCGTTCGTTTGAAACCAATGCATGTGTCGGCTCTACTGCATTTAGCATAAGGTAGTTCGCTGCATCAGCAAGACCAGCTCTAATGTACTCACTAATTAACGACTGTTGCGCGCGCGCAGGGTCATCCGCTTCTTGAACTGTGACATGCGGGTGAAATGTTTTACTTTCAGCGTCAGCTTCAAAAACTGAAGTTCTATTCGCTCCAAAGTGGTTTGCAATAACTCCATCAATAAATCTACTCATTATTATATTATACAACTATTTTTGTACTTATTCAACTTTTTATGGCACTGCGACCTTTTCGCTTCTTTAGCGTTTCATTGACACGTTTAGGTTCACGTTTCTATAATGCCCATTATGAGCATAAAAAGTCGAAGAAATTTTAATACATGCCAGTTAAAAACATTTGAAGAACGAGACAGTGATTTTATATTTACGTGTCCAAAACTGCCCGACACTGTCCGATTAGTTGTAGCAACTGATCATGAAGAAAAAGCAGAGCCTCGTAAAGACACACGGATGAATCTTAGCTACGATGACATACGAAAAAATATAGGTAATATCCTCTGTAGTGGGTGTGAGTTCATCGGTCTGTCGCCACTCGAGTTTACGAATGCCAAAACCGAGCTTGCGCGAGCTGAAGCGGAGCTTCTGCTTGCTGAACGGGCACTCCAACAAATTCAAGGAGACGACTCAGTCGGCGTTATAAATAACATTTGAAACCTGATTTGTCTGAGAAACAATAAATCCTTACGTTGTTAAGTTGTTTGCAGAGAATGAATACATAATGTTTAAATATATTTAGGCGTTAACTTAATGCAAAGTATTGAGTTTATACATTATGATTGCAAAAAACAGCGAGCAAATTATACTTCCATTTGGGCTTAGCTTTAATCATGAAAGCGTCAAATTCCAGCCAGACCTACAACCTAAGGATGATACTGAAAAGCAAGCAGTTACGGTCAAGCTTCTGGGAATCGATTTCCAATCAACCCTAGGCTCGGCTACCCTAGGGTATGCGCTTACAATCGAAACTACGGAAACCGATGATACGCATATTGCTGACCCCGTAGGAATCTTCAAGATTGAAGGTCGTGACACAAACGGCAGTTTAGATTTTAGCAATGATACACTCGCTAATCCGTCTCGGCAGATCATTGAAAATACCAAGCAATCACTAAAAGATAAAAATGCTGAATTATATGAAGCGTCCAAAGACTACCGTTTTACGAATACCATTTTTTATTCTAGTTTGATTGCAACGTTAATAAGTACTGCAACCACAATTCATGGATTAAGTAGCCTAGATAAGGCTGTATCTCGTAATGATATAGAATCTGCGAGCGCAGTATTGAGCCCACCTATATTACTCATATCATCGATAATGCTCGGATTATTCGGAACTAAGTCTTTCGCAGAACGCCGGAACATAAAAGACAAAGTCAAAGAGAGTATAAGAATTAAATCTTTTGTTGATAAGATGCGCGTACACGGTCTTACAAGAGAAGTTAACGATTAGTTTTGTATATGCATGAACTTGAAAACTCTAAATCAGATCAAACGAAAAAAAGTATTTACGAAAGGCTTACCCGCTCGAGCAGAATAACACGCAGATGCATGTTAGCGAGTGTCGGAGTTGCATTGGTTTCACACGCACAAAAAGCACCGATAGACAGAGACACCTTTCTCACCTTAGGGTTAACAATTGCGAGTATGAAGGGCGCACACGAAAGATTCAGTGCAACGCAATTTGCAAAAAACAAAATAGATGAATACAAAACATATTATTTTAATAAGACATCGGTGTATAGAAGTCCGACAGAACGAACTAAAATGATTCTAGAAAATAATGAACTAGCGTTCACAGATGTTCAAGATCGTACTGCCATAGCTTCTGAGGTGGCTCCGTTAACTGCGGGCGCATCAATATTTTTATCTGGTGCAGCGTTCGAAATAGTTGCTGAAAGAGGAGTCACTGATCTGTTCAGCGTTGGAGCATTTGCTCTCGCTTCTTGTATGTATGCAGTCGACAGAATAGTGGCGAAGAGTGATCAGCAAGCCTACACGAATATGGTTGAAAATATCGAAGGCCGAATATTGTAATGCTTTTTCTCACGATAGCCACTGCTTTCGTGAGAAAATAATGTAGTGGACCGAAGTAAGTTTGTATATTACAACGACAGAACAAAGCCGGTTAATTTACGTTCGATAAAAAAGCGCAGAAGGCACGTGAACGGTAAACTCATTCTCGCGAGTGCTTTTGTCGGATTTTTTGGTTTACTCACTTATGTCAGTGCCAACAATACTAGTAAGTCAGCGCCCACCGTTTTAACGAGTGCTACAGATAACACCGCTTCATCCAATACGAATGAGCAGACACAGTTGCCTGATAGTCCGCTTCGGAGTGTACCACTGCCAAAAGATGGACAGACTGCCATCGGTACGATTGAAGAAGGGCTGATAAAGAAAACAAACGATGAACATCAAGCCCCCATCGCGAGCATTACAAAAGTCATCACCGCACTTGTCTTGCTCGATAAAGAGCCATTAGAAAAAGGTAAAAAAGGTGAAGCAGTCGTTTTCACGGAAAAGGACGCACAATACTTTGAAGAATATTTTGCAAAGCTCGGTACGGTGACTGCGGTAGAAATTGGAGCGCAAATGAGTTATTACGAAGGTTTACAAGCTATGCTCTTGCCGTCTAGCAATAATATGGCCGATACACTCGTTGATCATTTCTTTGGAAGTAGAGAAGACTACCTGAACTATGCCAACAACTTTTTAAAAAATCATGGGCTGAACGACACCGTCGTCGCGGACGCAAGTGGTTTCTCGCCGGATAGCAAAAGCACCCCTAGTGACCTCATCGCACTCGGACAGCTTGCACTGCGACATCCAGTGATTGCTGAGATTGTCGCGCAAAAAACTGCGACACTTTCAGTCGCCGGTGACGTCAATAACTATAACCAACTCATCAATGAACCAGACGTTATCGGTATTAAGCCTGGTACGACTGACGAAGCGGGGTATTGCTTGCTTTTCGCAGCTAAATTACCAGATAGTGATGGTGACCTACACACCGTGATTATTGCTACTATCGGTCACAAAGATAGGCCCCTCTTTTTAGAGACACTTCACGAGCTTCTTCAATCTGCTCGCGATACCTATGCAAACGAGTAAGCATTTCGGCTTCTTAGTAAGCCTACTAGACCTTTCATCAAAATGTAGCTCATGTTCTCCATTGATACGTTACTATACTTTCAGAAGAGGTTTACATGCTGTTAAACAATGCAGAAAAGTTGGAGTTGCTTGTAGCGGATGCGGAATATCTACAGCAACTTGCAGATGAGTTTCCTGATGACATAACTGAGATAGCCACGCTCACCGACCTAGCAACTCGAGAGCTCGCCAATTTTCAGGTCAAAATTAGTGACGGCCTTGTGGAAACAGTTGGTATTGATGAAGATCTCAATAGTACTCCTATGTTTGCATACCCAGATCAAGTGATAAGCGGAGACTACAAAGGTTTGCGATGGAGATATGGCAGAGCCGTAGAAGGTACCAAGGCTGAACCATTCGGCAAGTGGTACTTGTGCCATGCAATTGCATGCGAAGAAATTCAATACACAGAACAGACTGGGAACGATATAACTGTTTCGATTATGGCGAATGTACCGGTCGTCGGTTCAAAAATTTCCAATGAGTCATTCACTAGCTCGCATAATTATGAATTAATTGCGGATGATCCTGTTTGTGAAGAAATAGACACATTAATGACGAATGATGATATGACATTACAGCAAAAAGCAGACCGAGTCGCATCATTATTTTTGCGATCGGGCAGAAAAAATTCAGTACTCTCAACAACGGAAATAGAAAAACACCGTATCAGCTACTTAAACCATGTCGGCCTCTTTAGTGGTTCACTCGTCGTAAGTTCGGTCGCTTACCAAGAAATAGAAAATAGTCGTTACATAAAAACCTCGTCACCTGATCAGCCTTTTATTGGGGTCGTTGAATACGTCGGTCTTGACCTTCAGTTCGGCAAAAGCCAACACCTTAAGCTAAGAGAACTCGGCCTCAGCTATGAATTAACCTTTCCTGATGTGGGAGCGGTCTCTTTACCGCATATGCTCGGGTACACCCTTATTTCAAGCCCGGACGAATTTTAAACTATTGCAAAGATTGGGAAATTTTTTTCACAAAAAGTTCTCTGTATTGGCTGACTGCAATCTGAGCACTGAACGTTACATCGGAATCGTCAATAATTATTGGTAGCAAGTCTTCGTTAGTTGCTTCATAGCGCAACAAACCATTGCCGTCTAAATGCAAAGTTCGAGTACTTCCATCAATCGGATTTCCGTCAAGGGTACGTATAACTTCTGGCACGCCATCGGCGTTTAGTAATAATAGATCCACATTAAATCGTGTGAGCGCACCGTGAAATGCATTATTCCTGGTAGCAAGATACTTATAGCCCCATTCGCCCGACCTATCTCTCATGATCCAGTGATCCGATTGTTGCGAGCGAACATTTTTTCTTAGATAAAATGGTATCTTCGTCGCGTCGTATTGCATTGTATCGACTGTCAGGCGTACATCGTAAGGAACATTTTGCAAAACCATAAAACTCGCAACATCACGAAGACCTGCACGTAAATAATTACATATCATGTCACGTCTAGTAATAATATCCGCCGGGTCTTCATTTCCCACAATGAACGGCTGAGCATGCTCGATTGTCTGTATCGCTTCGAAACGAGGATCTGCTACATGTAAACTACTCCGAACTTCATTTATGAATCTGTCCATGAAATATATGGTACAACTTCGGCACCGTTTATCAACAAAATTTACAATCAATAGTTTTTATGTTTGTTTACGTGTTAAGTATGAAATATACTACAGGGTATGTCGTATTTAGAACAATCAAGTGAACAACTAGTAAGTACCGAATGTCCCGCACCCGTTTACGATGAGTACACCTCGGGGATTGATAGCAATCTTCAACAACAAATTGATAATTTCGAAGCTAAAGGTGTACTCGTACGTGTCATCATTCAAGAAACGCTCAGTGATGAGGGTTATGGTAATTTAACAGCGATGGATGATGAAACCTTCACTCAGACGGTCGATGCTTACTCTAACGAAGTTATATCTACGTGTGGTTATGAAGAAGCAAATAGTCTAACTCTTATACGAATAGTGGATGATAAAGCAGTAAATATAGTCGGTACAGGAAGCATTAAGTCTTACGAATCAGATCATTTCGAAGAGTTTGACGGCTTTGTAGTGGATTTTTTAAATCTTGTTCGAGATGACGACACGAGTGATATTCAGTCCGAGACTGCACAAGCACTACAGTCGATTTACACAACGCTCTACGGTAAAAGGGACGAACCGAAAGAACCCGTACCACAAGTAGAGACTCCCGTAGCGACCACCGCCGAATCTCGAGATGTGCATCATTTTCCTATTGCAGAAGTCGGGTTAGGAGGTCTTGGTATTGTGGCACTCGGCAGTGCATTGTATCTTACAAAGAACCGTATTTCTGCGCGCAAAGAAGCCCTGACACTTTCTCGAGACGTTAAAGTCTTACTAGAAGAAAGAAGACGACGTAGCAGGGAAGCATACATCCAAGATAAGACAAACGACGATCTTATAGAAACAGAAAGTGCAAGCGAAGCGACCGCCCTATTGCTCATCCCTAAAGATGACGTCCCTCAATTGTATGAGCTCAGAGAAAGCCTTGCGCGACACTTCCCCGAGTGGAAAGAGCATATCGAAAAACTCGAACAGCAGTACACACAGTCTTCCAAAGGTTTCATACCGAATAGAAAACAGCTAGATGCTATTAAACAAAGCCTATATGCGGATCCGACTGGATACTTTGAATATGTTACTGCTTATGAAGATGAGGTAAAAATACTCATTGAACGAAGTAATGCTATCGAACAATTACTTATCTCTGCCGATACTGAATTGCTCAATTTTAGCGCTGAAGCCTCAAAATTAATAAAAAATGATGACAAGACAGAAGCAGACTCGTCTGAGCGTAAGAGCTATACCATGCCGAGTCTCGAGCAACTCGTCTCGGCGTTGAATGAAAAGTATCAAACAGCGCGATCCGCATATGAAACTGAACATCGTATTAATGGACCGACTGAGATTTTGGAATCGGTACGAATTTCGATAAAAGAAACCACAAAGTTTATCGAGCAAGTACCACTAATGCATCGTGACCTTATAAACGCATACCATATGCACGCAGATGTTCACGAATTGACAGGCTCTAAGATTAAAAACGCACAATCATTGCTTGAAGATTTGGAGCAAAACTATAACCAAGCTTGCATAGGAACCGTGCGCGATGATTTTACACGCATGCAAACCATAGGTGAGAAATACGAATCTGAATTTAGCGGGATCGTTGACCCAACAAATGAAACGAATATCGATACGCTTGTGTCCCTTTCAAATAACTTAAAACAAATTGCCAAAACCTCAGATCAGTTCAGTGAAGTATTCGATTCAATAAGAAACCATTCGGTATACATCAAAGAACTTGAGCAGGATTTACCTTTAGAACTCCGTAACCTTGAGTTTTTTCTCGATAGTGTATCTGAGTTTACTAAAATAAATACAATACGTATAGACGACGAGACTGAACAAGAACTTGTTGAGCTCATTCCAGAACTAGAACATATAAAAGCCGACCTATCTAAAGTAAAACCTGATTTTATTGCAATCCAGCGAAACCTTGAGAATTTGAACAACAAGGCTAAACATATTTCCGCAATAGCAGAAGCACAAAATAAGGAAATACACGACTTAGAGAATACCATTGATAACGCTACATACACCCATAAAAAGAAATGGCTCACGTTGAACACTTACGAGCAGAGTCACCCTGATGTAGATGCACAAACTGAATTCGATATAGCACAAGCTAGGGATGATATAGATTCGGCGACTCGTAAACAGATAAGTGCGACGGCTGAAAATCGAAATGCACTTCGAGCTCAACTAGAATTCATACTCCAAGCAAATTCATTACTCGACGAGCTCGCTCAGGACGCGAAACATGATGTCGTTCGAGAAGAACAAAAACGTGCGGCTGCAGCAGAGGCATTGCGCCAAGCTGAGATAGCAAGAGTCCGCGCAGAACAAGCACGCCAACAAGCTAGACAAACAGCGAATCAAATGGGGTCTATTTTTAGCACATCATTCCACAACAGCCCATCTCGTTCGACCAGCATGCCTCATGTTCATCGTGGCGGCAGTTCACATGTGCATCGTGGATGATCATACTCTTTTTTTATAGAATGAAAAAAGATACTATAGACCCATGACTTTAGCTCAAGGTACCGCCCATAGACTCCCGAAAGATTTTCAGAAAGCTTTGATAAACGATAAGAAAATTACTTTATTCTGGAATGACATAACTCCACTCGCACGTAACGAATGGATATGTTGGGTGACTTCTGCTAAAAAAGACGAAACGCGCGAAAAACGCATACTTGTTGGACTTGATAAGATGCGGAAAGGCATGCGCCGACCTTGTTGCTGGGCAGGATGTATGCATCGGGAAAAAAATACTAAGTAACTTTATATTTACCGATTTGTTCAGTCGTTAAGATTTGCTCTTTGAGTGTGGTTTATACGTCGAAGTAATACTTCGACACATTGAAAGATACCACAAAAAGGAGGTACTTTACGCGGCAACTTGGTACGTTGGAACTTCAATTCCTGCAAGTTCGAGAGGGAATGAAGGAGGTTGCAAGTTTGTTTCAACTCGAAATTCAGCTTGCTGATATAGTTCTGGGAACGCCATCGCAGCAAGCGAATTACGTATCGCCTCGTATCGCAATTCGGCATTTTCCAACCTATCAGGATGTAGCGAATGCCGTATGTGCTCATCCAGAACTAACAGACGATGAAGATAAAAGTTATTTTGTGGGTTCCGAAAATTTACAGGATCGAGAAGCACTTCCGACGGATTGCCTCCACTTTCGATCCATGCTCTGATTTCTCTTTTCTGCTGTCTTACGCGTGTTTCAATGCTAGTGAGTACTTCTTGGCTTGATTGCATACTTTTTGCTCCAAATATGAACTAGTGCACGTTGATCACCTCGTCAGCGCAGAAGGGAGTCGGGATGGGCGTGTTTATTTTTGTTAATACATTTGTATCGTACTCCAGCAAAGAGCTTATGGAAATATTGCTAAATTTTTGCAATTGTTATTTTATATGGTTAATTTTTAGCATATTTCATCGCTCAAGGAACTTTTTGTGCTGTACCAGTCGCTCTTTGGCTTCTTGCATACGTTTTATTGTTAAGAGCACTAATTGAATAGCATTTATAGAAACAAGCCCATCATCGTGTAGAATGAATTTTTCTACGTTGCAGGCTACTTTTGGAATCCCGTTAGCATGACGCTCGTAGTGAATATTTTCCCAGCTTTTTAATTGCCATGAATACACGTCAAAGGTGTCATGCGTGTATTTAACTGTTTCAAATGGTGGTATGATTTTCATGAACCAACGACTATCATTTTGAGGTAACGCTCGCTCAGTTACCTGAGCGTTCCTGCCATACATTGATATTTTTACCGGTGCACCAGTTCTAACGTCGGTATTTATTCCGAGTTGTACGGTATTTTGTAAACCACGAGTATCATCACATTTTTCCTGCCATTCTACCGGGTGTTGCTCTGGATCAACCCCAACAACGGCAGGGATGATAAAGCTAAATCGGTTTTTTCGCGAGTACACTTCGCCCTGAAAACCGACTTGTTCCAGGTCATGAATTACTTCATAAGTATGCGAGAGAAATAAATCTCTAACGTCTGTAAAAGCTTCTGGATTACATTGAGTCACATTTGTCATTGACATGTTATTATATAACTTAGTTGATTTATTTGCTAATTTTTATATAAGCAATGTGCTTATCCATTACGCAAAAGAGTTCCTGATACTTTATAGTATGTAGCTTTCTTTAATCTTCAATGTGTAGTTTGTGTGCTTTTTGGGCACGGCGTGGCCATTTCAACGATACGAATACGCTTCCACCAAGTAACACAGCCAATACCGTTAGGCTAATGGCAACAGGCACATGGAATCCAAGTGGGGCAGCAATCATCTTAAAGCTTATCCATGCAAGTATACCTGATAGGGCCCATGATAATGCCCAGAATTTACTCGCTACTGCTTGATAGACAAAAAAGAGTGCACGAAGACCTAGAAGAGCGAATACATTGCTTGCATAAGCGACAAATCTATCAGGACTTACTGCTAAGACCGCTGGCACGCTATCTACGGCAAATATGACATCCGTGAGCTCAATCAAGATAATTATTGCAGCCATAAGTGTAAGCATTCGCTTACCTTTGATGACCGTTGTTAGCTTGTGGCCATCAAAACCATGGTGAATGGGCAATATTCGAGTCATCACTTTCCACATTTTTTTATCGGTAAGTTCGACTTGCTCTTCAAGCTCATGCCCACCTTGAGCTTCCTGGAACGCCTTCCAGGCTGCACGCATCAAGATAAGCCCGAATATTATACTGACCCATTCAAATCGTTTGAGTAACTCTAGCCCAGCTACGATAAATATAAGCCTAAATAAAATTGCTCCAGCGATACCGTAGTTGAGCATACGACGCTCTAAAGATTTTGGTACATTGAAGCTAGTAAAAATGAGACCGATAACAAACAGATTATCTAAACTTAGTGCTTTTTCAATTGCCCAAGCAGCGAGGTACTCGGAGCCCGCTTGTGGGCTTATGAAAATAAATATTGGAATGGAAAAGAGGAGGGCGATTGAAATATAGAATATTGACCACCTCACCGCTTCCTGAAAAGATATGACGTGATCATGTTTTGTGTGTTTGTATTCTATAATCGCGTATCCTAAGAGTGCGACGAGAACTCCAGCATACAGAAACCACGGCACATGATAACTATGCACTGCAGCAGTGGCTTCCGTGGAAGAAAAATGAAATAGCATGAAGTTAATGGTACCAAACCACTATGGGTTTGAGCAAAAATAACTTAACTTAGCTAAAACTTTACGTTTACGATATCTTTTAACATTCCTTCAAGTACTGTCACATCAACACCGTCAAGTCGCACAGCACTCAGATGATAGACAACGGTTCCTTTTCTCCAGTATAGTGCAGCTTGCATTTTTTTCGCACCCTCAGCTCCGCTACGCGCGTAAATTGCCTCATCACCGACTCCGGTGACTTCCTCGTATGTGAGGTTTCCAGCCATTATGCGTGAATCTTGCAGATCTTGTTTTGCGCTGTCTTCAGAAGCATAGCTATGCGTATCTAGATGGACCGTATACTCGTCAACATCGTCACCACCATTTTGCTCCCAATCGCACTGCCTATTTGGCATATCGTCGCTATTTTGCTGTGGTGTGTAACCGTCACTTGAGCCGGCTTCAAAGCCGAGACCGAGAACAGCTGAAAACTCAGATTCGCTAAATACAGTACACGCATCATCAACAGATGCAGAAACGACTGCCTGATGTTCTGTAGCAGAATGCCCATGTTCCTCGGCACTTCCATGAATTGAATCTGACGTACTAGTCTGGGTCGGAGATGGTGCCTCATCCTTTTGATGCGTAACAAAGTACACACCACTTCCTAGCACGAACAATACTACCCCTGCAATAATTCCTAATTTCATATCGGCGACCCCTCACTTTAATCTTAAAATAGTGTATACGCTTATGCCTGCTTTACACAAAATTATCGGAGCAAATTGTAGACAACTTACTATTTAATAACTATCTACCTGTTGTAAATAATTTACGATTTCATCATGATTGTCTTCAATGCAGGCGTTTTCCTTATACACGTATACAGTGCGCCCATCTTGCAGTGCTTTCTTAAAAACCAGTTCATCTTTATGCTCGTCTTGTACCTTGAAATAAAACTGATACCCACGAGCACATGCTTGAATATTTGGTACATAATCAAGGGCCTCACTAAACGTCTGCTTTCCTATCATCGCTGATTTTTCTTGTTCTATCATCGGTGAATAAGCTATTGTTACTTGTTCAGGAATATCACCGGAAGAAGGTTGGTAATTAAAACGAAAATCATTTGGTGATACGCTACTCGAACGAGGGAACATGAGTGATGCGTCACGAATGTAGGCGTCTCCAGACTTCGCGTCTACTGGCAACGGCCGAGTAATTTCATCTATGGCACTGAAAATCATGGCTTCAATTTCACTTGTGTCGTTTTTTTGACTTGCGTTCAGATTGTTATATTGAGACCAAAGTATGGCGCTAACGCACGTCAATGCAACAATCACCACGATAGTTACACCTTGTAATAAAATTTGTACTTTTTGAGTTAATGCGGGGGATTTTTTATTTTTCTTCATAAGGTTATGGTACTGCTCGTGCTTTTTAATTGCAACCAACGATTCCGCTGATACAATAAAGCTCATGGCAAACTATAAAGGACATGTGGCAGGCGGTACACTTTTTGGTGGAATATTTTATGCGGTAATCGCATATTTGCCGATTCAACGTCTCGCAGAAACAGCAGGGCTCCTTCAGAACTGGCAAGCGATTTTTGCTATTTTTGTCATCGCAATATTGTTTGGCCTCTTTCCCGATGTTGACACGAACAGCAAAGCACAGGACCTATTCTTTGCGATTGTATTTCCTCTAAATATTGTTCTGCTTGCGACCGATAAAATTCAAGCTTCGGCCTATTTGGGTCTCATTGCTATGCTTCCCGTTGTCGGAAAGCACCGAGGCTGGACACATAAAAAATGGGCGATGGTCATAGTGCCACTACCCATTTTATTGATTCCGTATATTTACAACGAAGCAATACTCCCTATTTCCATCATTTATTATGGAGCGGCTGTTTCGGGTTATTTCAGCCACCTTCTCTTTGATGGACTAATTTACAAGCGATTTCGGATTAAAAGTGAGTAGCTACGAATTACTTACGCTTATTGGTGCGGTAAAGACTCATCGCGGGCATCAGCCCAACAGCTAGGACGATAAACAAGCCTGGCCACATCCAAGGGATAAACTGAGTATTTGCCTTCAAATCAATACTGAGCAACTTTGGAATTAATTGAATCAGCAAAACCCCAAGTCCCAAAACGATACCAATATGTGAATATGCAAATACGTAGTCGATAGCCGAAAGCGGATCTTTCTTGCTTCTTGGTTTTATGAATGCCAAATATAAATAACAGAGCGTCCTCACACCCACAAAAATTGCTATGGTAAACACGCCGAAATACACTGCCTTGGCAATTTCGACAAGATTTTGGCTAAACAAACCTACAAATATCGCTACCGATACCACGAGCAAAGTATGTGTAAGTTCCCACGTAAAATCTAGATAAGTACCCGTCAGTGAGGGGTCTCTCAATCGTTTAAAAGCTAAATAAGTCTCAGTTATAAATCCAGCTAAAAATAATACAAGCGGAGTAAGAACGAATAGCCAAGCGAGTAACATTTTAGTAAACTCCTTTATTTTTCTTATTAAATCTTTCAATGGTTTTCTTCAAACCAAAATACGTTGCAATAAACAATAGTACGAACACAGCCGGGAAAAGATACCCGAGTTGCTGAACGCCAGGTGATGTAGTAAATGCGTCTTTCGTAAGTACGTAGCCATACACAGCCCACGGTTGACGGCCGAGCTCGGTGAGCATCCATCCGAGTTCAATTGCGACAACTCCTAACAACCCGATGGTAGTTAAAGATATGAGCATTGGCTTACTGAACGCTTTCTTTGGCGATCGGTAATACAGAAATATGAAAAGTGATGGAATGAGTAGAAGCAAAGCGACAATAAACATCTTTATATCAAAAAGAGTATGAATAATGAGTGGAGGCCAAAGTGTCTTAGGTGTTTTATCGAGTCCTTCAATCACAGCATTAGGGTCGCCTTTGCCTAAGATGCTGAGCGCATCAGGAATCACAATACCGCCGACCTCTTCGCCGCTCTCGTCTATTCGCCCACCAAACCGCAGAGGAGCATTTGATTGAGTCTCTGTTAATAACTCAATAGCTGCGAGCTTTGTCGGCTCTTCGCGGGCGAGATACTTTGCAGAACGGTCTCCAAGAAAGCCAACGATACCCATACAGATCAGCGCAATAATGGACATTCGAACAATAATGAACTTCACTGTCTCGTTTAATGCTTTTTTATTTTTAAGCCCAACCCATGCATACGCACCTGCCATTAACATTGCAACGACACCGTAATATGCAAACATAGAATGCGTCACTTCAAGGAAAGAGGTTTCATTAAACAGTGCTTTTAGTGGCTGTGGGTTTATTAATTGACCGTTTACATATTCAAAACCAGTTGGATGATTCATCCACGCATTCACTGAAGTGATTATGATTCCTGATAATAATGCTCCAAGTGGAATAGGTATGCCAATAAGTAAATGTTTGAACCCTTTTATTTTGTCCCATGTCGAGACATAGTATGCGAGAAATATTGCTTCGAGTAGAAACGCATAACCTTCCCACATAAACCCAACGCCAACGGCTTCACCGCCAAATTCTAGAATTCCAGGCCATACAAAGAACATTTGCAACGCGACGACCGTCCCGGAAATTACGCCAGTCACTACGAGTACGGTTGCGATGTATGACCATAACTTTGCAACCTTTCGCAATGACTCACTTTTACGCTTAATCGACCAATACTCCATGATTAAAGTAAGTAGTGGTAGTGCGATTCCAAACATAACAAATAGTATGTGAAACCCGAGACTATCACCCATGAGCGCACGCCCAGCATTGACATGTTCCATATTGAACTCCTTAGTATTTATGCTTATCTTTAGCATACGCCGTTAATCGTCTAGACTGTAGCTTTGTTGCATTAATCACTACATTTAACAAAATTTCAAAGCTTTTTATCTGTTGCGATTTGTTTGCCAAAAAGGTTATGCTGTGTTCATGAATGATATTAGTGAAACACTCAAAACCCTTATTAAAGGTGACCTTGATACAAGCGAGGAGAGCAGGGAACTCTTTAGTCACGACGCAAGCATGTTCGAGATGAAACCACAACTGATTATTGCGCCTAAAGACAGCCAAGATATTCAAAATGTCGTCAGTCTCGTTGCTCAACAAAAAGCCTCAGGAAACGATATTTCAATCACCGCACGATCAGCTGGTACCGACATGAGTGGGGGAGCGATAGGTGAATCGATTATCTTCGATATGCGCAAATATATGAATAAGATAGGCGAAGTATCTGCAACAGAAGCCAAGACGCAGCCGGGAGTACTCTATAGAGATTTTGAGGTCGAAACACTGAAATTTAGCGCCATTATGCCGAGCTATCCCGCATCTCGAGATCTCTGCAGTGTAGGCGGAATGGTCGCAAACAATTCAGGCGGGGAAAAATCACTAGAATTCGGCAAAACCGAAGAATTTGTTAAGGAGCTCAAGGTTGTTTTTAGTGATGGCAAAGAATATAGCGTCAGACCACTGAACAAAACAGAACTCGATGCAAAAATTGCTCAGAACGACTTTGAGGGTAGCATCTACAAGCGAGTTTTTGATCTCGTCGACGGACACTATGACGAGATAAAAGCGGCCAAACCGCAGGTAAGCAAAGACTCAACGGGCTACCATATCTGGAATGTCTGGGACCGTGAAACAGGAATTTTTGATCTTACAAGACTCATTACGGGCTCGCAGGGAACACTTGGTATTGTGACTGACATCACTTACAAATTGGTGCCCGCACCGAAACACTCTGGTACTTTAGTAGTGTTTTTACGTAATATAAACGATCTTGGCACGCTTATAAACAAAGTGATGAGTCATAAACCGGCAACATTTGAGGGCTTTGATAACTATACTCTGATGTTAAGTTTTAAACTTTTCCTCTCTTTTCATAAAATGATAGGTTGGCCAGAGACGATCAAATTAGCTTTTAAACTCATCCCAAATGCACTCATGCTCTTTCGAGGCATACCAAAGATGATTCTCCTTGTCGAATTCACCGCTGACACACCGGAAGAAGTGAAACAAAAAGTTCATGCAATGCACAAAGATATGGCTGAGTTTGGCCACGAAGCATTATTTGAAGAAGATGACAACGAAGCAAAGGCTAAAAAATTCTGGATTATGCGACGAGCAAGCTTTAACTTACTTAGACAAAAAGTCAAAGATAAACACACCGCACCTTTCATGGATGACCTAATCGTACAGCCACAATATCTGCCTGAATTCCTCCCTCGCATACGCGGTGTTATTAAAAAGTATAATTTACTGGCGACCATAGCAGGGCATATGGGTGACGGTAATTTCCACATTATTCCCCTTATGAACATTGAACGAGACGAGGAAAGGGATAAACTGGAGCCTGCTATGAAGGAGATCAATAGTATCGTTTTGGAGTACAAGGGATCACTTTCGGGGGAGCATAACGACGGCATGATTAGAGGCCCGTGGCTGAAGGTCATGTATGGCGAACAAGTTTTGAATTATTTTAAAGAAGTTAAAACTATTTTTGACCCCCTTAATATCTTCAACCCCCATAAAAAGACAGATGCCGACTGGTCATTCAGCATGGCTCATTTACGTCGAAAATTCTAAAAATATAATTAAAGAGATTTACCGCGATTTTTTTTGCAATAAAAAGTTGATTAAACTGCCGGCTCTTCGAGCGAGGTGCTTTCTTCTTGGTCCTTAGGTGTCAGAATTTTATCAACAAGTTTGTCTATATCGTCATCAGACAGATTTGCTTTAACCGTGTATCCTTCAATACCTAATTCTCGTAAATCTTTTGGCGCATCCACCTCATTAAGATTTGAAATAATATAGACACGAATATCCTTACCCCAGTCAGTTGCGCGCATGCGTCTTAAGACTTCGTCACCTGAAATAACCGGCATCATGAGATCGAGAAGCACCAATGCGGGCTTGACGCGCTCGATGAGACTAAGTGCAGCTTGTCCATCATATGCAACATGACACTCGTAGCCGATAATGTCGAGGCGCGTTTTATAAATTTCCGCGAGCGCAACATTATCTTCAACAATTACTATCTTTAATGGTCCGTTATTGACGTATTCTTCCATATGTCAATCATAGCGCATTCGACTAGTAAATGTAACTAAATGACGAAGCAGGCAAGGTCCGCGTTGTCTGGCTATAAAGACCTTTGTAGTTCATTTCACTAAATGTAACCGTACCGTCTGTATTAACACTTTCAATGTACACCACGTGATTTCCTTTTTGTCCGACTGCTCCCACCTGAGGGGTTGAGCCGGTTGGCAACCCTTGCGATGCAGCACGTGAAACCCATGTCGCCGCATTGCCTAAGTTATTCGGTAAATCTGGGCGTCTACTTTTGACATACCACGTACAGTTACCGGCAGTGTACAGATTGCCATCAGAACTGCCCTTATGAGTTCGAGTAGCTACTTTCGCAATCGCTACTGGTTTCTCAGGTAAAGCGCGTGATTCTAACTCTTCGTCTTCTTCCGGTATTGTGATTTCCATGCCTACTTCTAGATAATCAGGATCTTTAATCTGATTATTTTTATCAAAAAGACGCTTCCAGGAAACACCATTTTGTTTTGCAATGATGGTTAATGTCTCATTCTCTGTAACAACATGTACCTTTGTTTCTACTTCGTCCTCTTCATTCTGAGAAGTATCCTCATCATCTGAAATGACACGAAGCGCAACAATCGGTTCGTTTTTCAGTAAATCGATGACGTTTGGTGCGTCGGATTCTTTCTCTGTTTTAGTTGTTTCTATTTGTGGATCGGTTGATTTAGACGCCTGGGCACTTGCTGAAGAGCTCCCAAACGAGAAAATCAAAGCGCATGCAAAAAGACCCGTTAGTACGGCTACACGCATATATAGATTGTCTCCTTTTCTTTAGTGAACTCGCACACCCATCCGCGTATCTCGCATTGACGCCAGATATGTTGTGCTATCTGCTATGCTCCACTCACACGGGCATGTCTCAAAATGCCCTGGTCCCTAGCAGTCCCACCATGCTACAAACCGACCCCTGCATTTGTCAATAGTTTCTATACAAAGCTAGATTCGTTTACATTTCACCCCTGTTGTAATGACCATATTTGTGATATTTAGCAAAGTTTTTTTTACAACTACCCCCACACATATAGTGGTTAAGCTTCTAAAAAAACACCATGGGTGAGCACATTTGTGCCGACCGTATGGTAATCCTATACGAGACACGCTATACTAAACTTTTAGGCTTTGGAGAAAAAATGAGTAAAGTTAAAAACATAGGCTTTATAAAGTCGCTTAAAAAGATATCACATCGCTTTTCTAGCTTGGATCGAAACACTAAACTTGCAGTATCATTGCTTGCCGTCTTATTGCTTGTCGGTTCTTGGGCTTTCTTTTTCAGCAAGCGCAACACTTCTGTAACAGCGCCACTTCTTTCTAACCAAGCATCATCATCTGATGTCAGTGCGGATTCACCAGCACTGAAGGCAACGTTGAGTTATTTAGAGGGAGTTGTAGAGCAAAAGAATGACCGTGGCGAGTGGACTACCGCCTCACAAGATGTCCAGTTTAGTAATGGTATGTGTATACGAACAAGTGGCGCAAGTTCTCGAGCAGTGGTTTCATTTGAAGATGGTTCAGAAATCCGATTAGACGCAAGTACCGAGGTTTCTTTTGATCGTCTTACGCAAAACCAAATAACCATAAGACAAGAATCTGGCTATGCTTACCATCGTGTTACCGGGTCAAGTAGTCGTAAATATAATGTTGTTACGGATAATGCGCAATACGAGTCGTTAGGTACTGCATTTCGCACGATTGCGAGCGGTGATGAAGAGGCGATTGAAGTGTTTCAAAGCACCGTTTCTGAAACCACGAGTAATAAATCCGCAGGAGAAGGGCAAAAATTGATTGCAAAAAGTAATGCACAGCCCGAAAAAAGTGGGAGTATTGAGCAACTTGATATTGAGAACATAAAAAAAGATCCTTTTATTATATGGAACCGAGAACGTGATCAAAAAAGTGATACGTTTAAAAACAACTTAGGCTTCTTAAAAGATTTTGACGGACCGACTATTGAAATTTCCGAACCTGCAGAAAATGAATCAGTTGAAGTAGAAGAAGGCGCGACCACTGGCAAAATTAACATCAAGGGTAAAACTGAGCCCAAATCAACTTTGAGTGTGCAATCAAAATCTATAACCGGCAGTAGTCCCGTCACTATAACGATCAATGATGATGGTAGTTTTGAAACGGGTGAAATACAAGGTGTTATCGGAACATCCCTTTTTGAATTCACTGCTAAAGATCGGCTTGGAAATAAAACGGTAAAAACAGTTACGTACGTATTCAAGCGACAAGTGGAAGTGCAAGAGCAGGGAATTACTTTAACCATTGATAAAAGTGATAAAAAACGAACGGTTACTCTTTCGTGGTCACTTGTCGGGATTTCCACTCCTGATGGAGTCCATGTCTTACGTACTGAAGATGGCTTAAAACCAACTGAGACCGATTTGTATAAAACTATCACGAGTAAGACGACATCAACGCTTACTATTTCATACGACGATTTAGACAGCACAAAAACGTACAATTTCGTCGTATGCCGATATCTCGAGGACCAAGATAGTTGCGACGAATTTAGTAACCGGGCATCAATAAGTTTAAGTGAATAAAAAATTCCCGTCGCTCGTAAAGGCGGGAATTTAAATAGATTTATATATAGCTACTTTTTCTTTTTGGTAGACTTTTCGATTGGCGCAAATAACGAACTATACACTTGCATACCGACAACCATACCGACAATCGGTGCAACTAACGTCGTCTTATCTAATGCATTAAAACTTAGTGCCACAGCAGGATTTAAGAATCCAGGTGCTGCTGTTGAGGCGAAAAGTGCCCCAGCAGTTAATGATAGACCAATAGTAAACGCTGCATAGGCACCTTCGAGCTTTTTTGTTAGTGCAGCCATAATTCCACCTCCGAAAATTGCTGCACCAGCTGCTTCTAACCAGAAGGTACGCCATAGAAACGTATCGGCGCCAATAGCAGGCAAAGTAGTATGTTTTGCATAGTTATAAAAACTCAGCGCCAACAGGCCTCCAAGTATTTGCGCAGCAATATAGACGATTGCATTTATCGCCGTTATCCTTTTTTGGGTCCATAAACCAATTGTAACCGCTGGATTTACGTGCGCACCGGAAACATGCCCTATTTTTGTCACTATGAGCGCTAATGTAACACCTGCTGTTAATGATATATACCATGCCGCCGTACCGGTGCTAAACATATGCCCTACAATTA
>DAOLHH010000009.1:0-24177 GCA_035329185.1 Candidatus Saccharimonadota bacterium
GGCTATATTTCGAATCTTATCCTGCATAAATATCCTGTCGTCTAAAGTTTTTCGTAATAAAAAATCTGGGGAAATGTAACCCAGATAGTTCTTAAGAAGAATTATAGCATATTTTACAGAGAAAATACACCTTGATATTTCTTGTGCTAAAAACGCATAAGCATTATAATGAAATGTGTATGCCGCACAAGGGTTATAAACGCCGGTCTTTAACGACGTATAGTCTAGATTGGTTTAAAGCCCGCAGAAAAATGGGTAGAGTACAAATAAAAACGCAGAATGAGGGTTGAGGTCATATGAAAGTGCTGATGCTAGGATGGGAGCTACCGCCGCACCACGCGGGTGGTATGGGTATAGCATGCTATCAAATGTGCAAAGGCCTGTCCGCAAAAGGTGTTGATATTGAGTTCATACTGCCCTATACCGCTGAGTTTGATATTTCGTTCATGAAAGTTACCCCTGCTCATCATCAATCTGTTGACGTCGTTAAGTTTGCCGGTGGTGTGTATGACACGGCCTACTATGGCGAATCACGGAGTAAAAAAACCGCGTTTGGAGAACTCGATTTACGCCAGCAACATGACCTTTATGCACACAACGTCGCAAAACTCGCAAGTAGTCGAGAATTCGACATAATCCATGCTCATGACTGGCTCACGTTCAAAGCTGCGATGTTGGCGAAGCATGTGACAGGAAAACCAATGATTGCACATGTGCATGCTACCCAATACGACCAATCAGCCGGTGGGTATGGTAATCCTGAAGTTCGTGAGATTGAATACAACGCACTCATGATGGCAGATCAGGTTTTTGCAGTCAGCCAGCATACCAAGAACGTCATAGTGCGGGAATACGGCATCAACCCTAAGAAGATTCATGTCGTCCATAACTCTATGGAAGTGAGCGCAGATATCGATGAAAGTAACAACCTACACCGGTACCTCGAACTCATGAAGCAAAATGGCTACAAAGTAGTTGTTAATGCCGGACGAAAAACCATACAAAAAGGTTTGACACAGCTCCTTGAAGCAGCTCAAAAAGTGATAGCGGTCGATCCAAAAGTACTCTTTTTGCTTGCCGGTGGTGGCGAACAAGAACAAGAACTCATGATGCTCGCTGCTCAATACGGAATCAGTAAAAATGTTATTTTCGAGGGCTGGATGAATGGTACGGGCAAGCCATGGCGAGACTCATTTCGTATTGCCGATGTTTTTGTCATGCCAAGTGTGAGTGAACCATTCGGGCTGGTTGCGCTAGAAGCGATTGGATACGGAGCCCCCGTCATCGTTTCAAAGCAATCTGGTGTAGGTGAAGTATTGCGAAACGCTTATAAGGTTGACTTCTGGGATACTGAGCAAATGGCTGACATGATACTTGCACTATGCCAACATCCTGCGCTTGCACGTACTATGTGGCAAGAAAGTTACCGTGAATACCAAGAACAGTCATGGTCTAAGTCGGTAGATATTATGAAGCATCGCTACCATCATGCAGTAGGAGCTTCGTCATGAGTAAGTCTATCGTTCTCTATCTGCATGCTCACCAGCCTTGGCGAGTGAAGCCATATTCTATTTTTAACGCTGGACATGACCCACTATATTTCAATGACAATACCGAAAATAAAGATACCAATAATAGGTTCATAATCGATAAAGTATCAGAAAAATCATATCTACCAACGAACGAGGTATTGAAAGATTTATTATTGCGACATCCAAATTTTAAGATTTCACTATCTATCACCGGGACACTTATAGAACAGCTCGAAGCATGGCGACCAGATGTATTGCAGTCGTTTAAAGATATCGTCGCTACCGGTAAAGTGGAGATTATCGCGGAAACTTATTATCACAGCTTGGCATTTTTTTATTCACGCGCTGAGTTTGTAAAGCAAGTTGCTATGCATGCCAACAAAATACGTGAAGTGTTCGGTGTAGTTCCTACTGCTTTTCGTAACACAGAGCTGAGTTACAATAATGATCTCGCATATTGGGCAGATGAAGCTGGGTACAAAGCGATTATTACTGAAGGATGGGATCCAATACTTGGGTGGCGCTCGCCTAATTACGTATATCGTCCAGCATATACAGACTCTATCCGTTTGCTTATGAAGAATTACCGTTTGAGCGATGATGTAGCGTTCAGATTCTCAGATCGTAATTGGTCAGAGTGGCCACTTACCACCGAAAAGTATTGTCACTGGCTCAGCGAGACAGACGGAGGTGGCGACACGATTAATCTCTTCATGGATTACGAAACGTTCGGAGAGCATCAATGGGCAGATACGGGTATTCTTGATTTCTTACGTGCCTTCCCTGGTGAATGGATGCGCACAAACGGACATGATTTTAAAACAATTTCAGAAGCAGCTGATTATTATGAACCCAAAGATTATATTGATGTTCCGCAAACTATCACGTGGGCGGATACCGAGCGTGACCTGACCGCGTGGCTTGGCAACCCGATGCAACACGATGCCATATTAAGTTTGTATTCGCTAGAACGCGAAATAATTGATTCGGGAGATACCTATTTAATAGACGACTGGAGAAAATTACAGACCAGTGATCACTTCTACTATATGTGTACGAAATGGTTTTCTGATGGTGATGTTCATGCCTATTTTAGCCCATACGATTCACCTTATGAAGCATTTCGTTACTTTATGAATGCATGGCGAGATACACAAGGTAGATTACTATCTAAAAATATAGGAGCATCGGGTGGCACGATCAGTTATCCTCGGTAATTCTGGCCTTACGGTTGGTCTTGACGAATCAGGACTTGTACATGATTTCTATTATCCTTATGTAGGGCTTGAAAACCTTACGACCTCTCGCATGAACACACATCACGTGGGATTGTGGGTCGATGGTGTATTTCGGTGGCTTCATGATGTTTCTTGGGAAAGTCATGTAGATTTTAGTGACAAAGCGCTCGTGAGCTCAATTATCAAGATTAGCAAAGAGTTAAATGTTGAACTACATTTTCAAGACTTCGTAGACGCGAATCACGATATTTTTGCCAGAAAAATCATGATTGTTAATAAATCAGATACTTTGCGCGATATTAGGATGTTTTTTCATCAAAATTTTCAGATTAGCGCACTTGGGCGCGCAGATACAGCAATGTACGTTCCCGATGGACATTATATGCTCGACTATAAAGGTAGATGCAGTCTCTTAGCCTACGCGGAGACAATAAGTGGCACACCATTTGACCAATACGCAGCAGGCAATGCTGGCATAGAAGGAAAAGAAGGAACCTATCGCGACGCTGAAGATGGAGAACTCTCTATGTCTGCAGTAGAACATGGAGGTGTCGATTCTACCATTCGTGTACGAACTGAGATTGGTCCGCAATCATCAGAAACGATACATTACTGGCTGGCAATAGCCGACAGCCAACAAAGACTCGAAATGTTGCACGAACTTATGTTAGATAATGGGTTTGATCGACGTCTACAGGCAACCCGTCAACATTGGCATGATTGGTTAAGTGTATCCGAGCAAAGACTATCATCATTACCTGATAAATATGCAAAAGCTGTCAGGAAATCACTGATGGTTATCAAAGCACATACCGACGAACACGGCGGTATTATTGCGTCATGTGACTCATCTATCTATAACTACGGTCGTGATTATTACAGTTACGTATGGCCACGAGATGGAGCCTATGTAATGTGGCCACTTATTCAGCTGGGGTATGTATATGAACCACGAGCATTCTTTCATTTTTGTGCTAATATCATTTCTCCGGATGGTTATTTAATGCATAAATATCAACCAGATCGAGCAATCGGTAGTACGTGGCATCCTCTTGTACACGGCAAACGTAAAGAGTTAGCAATTCAAGAAGACGAAACTGCAATAGTCATATTTATGATTGCCGAATATTATCGGGAAACAGAAGATAAAAAGCTCGTCGAGGATGTCATGCAATCGCTCATTTTACCTGCAGGTGATTTCATGGCTCGATTTATTGATAAAGAACTTGGGCTTGCACATGCTAGCTATGATTTATGGGAAGAAAAATTCTTAAGTAATACCTACACGAATGCTATTACGTATAAGGCACTTCTTGATGCACTATGGCTTGTAGAAGCGTGCGGTATTAATCATCCAAACTTAAATAAGTGGAAAGAGACCGCTAAGAGCTTGGTTCACGGTGCTCCTATGTTTTTCGATCAACAGAAAAACTCGTTAATAAAAGGATTCCTATTTAGTGAAGGAACGTGCAAAATTGACCCCGTGCTTGACGTTTCTTCTTTCTACGGTGGTTGGAAATTTGGGTATATACCAGACGAATTTACCAAACTTACATTACAAAATATTGAGAAAAAACTCCTAGACGTATCGCCATCGGGCGGTAGTCCTCGCTATGAACATGATAATTATTTTCGCTCTGAACCAGCACACATGGGTAATCCATGGTTTGTGACAACCCTGTGGCTTGCACAATACTATGCAGAAAACGGCGAAAAAGAACGCGCAAAGCATTATATCGATTGGGCACTTAAACATTCACTGCCAAGCGGAGTACTGTCTGAGCAGATAACACCAGAAGACGGAAAGATAGTAGGCGTAACCCCGCTCGTCTGGAGTCATGCGGAACTGATACGCGCTATTCTTTGCCTAAATTAGATTCGTTTTTTTGAGCGTATTTATCGGCAACATAGATATACCCTGCACCCTGCAGCAACCCGGTCAAGTAGCCCGAGAGTAGGAGAAACTTTTGAGTAGACAGATAATCTGGTTGCTCAGTAATGCATCTTTTATCTGATCCGCATTCACCGTAAAGAATCTCGCCAGCCGCGTGACCAAGCCACGTTCCACCCAGCAAACTACCAGTCATAACCAATGCTCTACCGAGATGATTCATATAGTACTACCGAAAGAGTGCTCTAACCCTTACGTGGCTTGACTTCGTTTCTTCCAAGGTTTTTCTTGGTCTCTACGTACCATGTGTGCTTACGCAAAACCGGATTATACTTACGAAGTCTAAGCTTGTCAGGTGTATTTTGAGTGTTTTTCATCGTGTAGTAGTGACGATGACCTGACTCTTCACATACGAGCCCGATAATTCTTCGTTTTTCAGATTTCTTTGCCATATTCGATACATTCTAACAGATTACAGAAATATAATCAACCCTATTTGACCTGTGACTTTGGCGGCATGATAGCAGCAAGGACAATGTATGCGAGTATCCCAGGGATAATGCCGGTAACGACCGTGATGAATGCGTATCCAGCACGTATAAGCACAGGATCGACGTTGAAATACTCTGCAATACCAGCACAGACACCATCGAGTTTCTTGTCTGTGTCATGTTTATAAAGTCGTTTAATGTCTGACATAAATTATTTTCGGTATTCTATATTGGAGCCAACGACGAGGGTCGAACTCGTGACCTCATCCTTACCATGGATGCGCTCTACCAACTGAGCTACGTCGGCGCGTTTTAATCAATGAATGGAGCCACCTGTCGGATTCGAACCGACGACCCTCTGTTTACAAAACAGATGCTCTAACCAGCTGAGCTAAGGTGGCAATTGGTGCAGAGTGAAGGATTCGAACCTTCGAAGGCGAATGCCGACAGATTTACAGTCTGTTGTGTTTGACCGCTTCACTAACTCTGCAAGTCTCAAGCATTATACCGATGTTAGCAACATTCTTCAATGCTATAAATACTCAAAACATCATTTTACCATGTAAAATTTCTCATAGATTACTAGTTGAAATGGCTGTACATTTACAACATATCAAGCAAATATAGTGTAAAAGCTCAAGAAAAAGTACATCAAGTAATGCATGAAATGAAGAAAGGTACTTTAAAGTCCGGGAACACTGGTAAAAAGGTGACAAACCGAAAGCAAGCTTTTGCAATTGGACTTTCCGAAGCTTGTGAATCTGGCGCTAAATTCCTAAAAAGAAAAACTAAACAATTACTCGACGGGCAGGTCGCGTAACTCGAGCTTTTTGAACGGCTTTTTCATGGTGTTTGTCTAGTTGAGACTCGATCTTATCAGCTTCTTCAGTTTTACCGGCACTAATATATGCTTGATACAGGAGACTCAGTGCTTCTCGAGTAGGCTCAAGCTCGACAGCACGCTCTAGAGAGTGTATGACACGCGACATATTACCGAGCTTTTCTTGTACTTTTGCGAATGCGATATGTCGAGCCGCCATCTCTTCATCAAGCTTTAGGGCTTGTTCAAATGCAGTTGCCGCCTTTTCATAATTTTCAGTCTCATAATAAATAAGTCCAAGATTGTGTAATGATGACGCTGAAGGTTCAATTGAACTTGCGATTTCGAAACAATCAATTGCATCTTTATACTCTTTCTGTTTTGCGTATAAAATACCAAGACGGTTATAAGCTGCTGCGTTCTTTTTATCAATATTCAGTATGGTTAAAAGAGCTTTCTCAGCTCGAACAAATCGATTTTCTTTCATGCCATGATGGGCAATTTCCCAGAGCCCACTCAGCTTCTCACTTACCTTCAGGGGTATCGGTGAGAGCTCACTATCACGATGCTTACTGCTTATAAATGCGATAGATGCAAATACGACGAGCAAAATTAGTGCAGTCATTGCCTAATAGTATAGCACCGTTACAGATTCACACATAGCCGAAGGTATACTGCTTTTGTAAGCACATTTCTTTGCAACAACTGCTTGCAGGCACGAAGTTCTCGAATTACCCCTGCCCATTTGTGTACTTGGCCTCGCGATCCATGACGGAGACCAGCCACGGAAACTGTTAAAAGCCCGTCAATGAGATCGCCCAGACCAGCAACGGTATCGAATTCTTTCATGCGTTTTAGTCGGTCAAAAGATGTTTGTTTTAAAAACATTTTTGCTGAGTCTAGACGTGCAGTAAGCTCTTCGGCTTGATCTTTCAGTATCAATTCTGTTAAGTGCGAAGCCCCGCCTGCTAACAAGTAAGCGCGTCGAGCGTCCTCTGAATTTTTACCATAAATGTGAGCGAGCTCAAGTACTTGTTGCTCACTTAAAGGTAGGATACTGACTGTTTGACACCGAGAAACAATTGTATCTAAAAGTACTTCTTTTGTGTCCGCTTGGAGCAGTATTGCTGTGCGGGCAACAGGTTCTTCAAGCAGTTTTAGCAATGCATTTTGTGCTTCGGTCGTAGCCGTATGTAGTTTTTTTACAATAGCTATCCGAGAAATCGGCTTACTCCCAGCTTGCATCTTCGTTTGAAGTGATTGCTTGAAGACTCGTACGGCCTCAACGCCAATTTGCTTGCCTTCTTCTGGTAGTAATTCTATCCGCTGATTTTTCAGGGAATCTTCAAGTAACCCCTGCAATAGATAATCGATACATTCCTCGCTACCATCATGACTATCACCAATAATGAGTAACGTGCTGGTTGGTCTTTTTATATAACCATCTAAGATGTGCTTTGTTTTTTTATTAATCATGATTTCATAAATTCATTAAATACCGATGGTAACTCAGAAGTAAATGTTTTATTACCGTGAACTGGTATTGCAATGGTTAACGTTCGAGCATGCAATAACAATCTTTCGTACGGCTCAACACCATAGAGCTCGTCACCTACTATTGGCGTGTGGATATACTGAAGATGCACACGTAATTGATGCGTTCTCCCTGTTTTAGGGGTCAACTCGAGCATAGAGTGAGCCTCATTCCGTTTAAGTACTACGTAATGAGTTTGCGCAGATTTACCATCAACTTGTACCATAAATCGCTTTGGTGAAAGGGGATCGCGTGCTATTGGTGCATCGATGATAGCTTCTTCGTGTTTTGGCGTCCCAGATGTAATGGCAACATATTTTTTCTCAACAGAACGATTCGAAAATTGTTTTTGCAGGAACGATAAGGTAGCTTCATTTTTTGCGCAAATCATTATACCGCTCGTCGCTCTATCTAGCCGATGGACTATACCACCCCGCTCACCATCCATTCCATTGATCCGGTCACGAATAAATGATGCGACACTAGCTTCTTGCCAAAACTTTCCTCGAGCATGAGAAATAATCCCTGCTGGCTTATCAACGACCACAACATTGTCATCTTCATAAATGATAGGGAGTGGTATAACTTCAGGTTTTGCCTGCAAAGGTCCCAAATCATATTCAAAAGTCGTACCAGGACGTAATTTATGACCGGGCTGTATGGGCTCACCGTTTAGTTTAATCAGGTTAAGTGTAAAAAGTTTGGCTAAGGCTGCACGTGAGTATTCTGAATGTAAAATTGCGAGAAATTTATCTACTCGTACGACACCATCCTCATCTGAAATTTTATAGTATATCTTGGTCATTCTTATGAGATTCCTTCGGCATCGAATGGTAGCTGTTCTTTTTTGGTCAAAAGATAATCAACGAAGTTAATGGTCGACGCACTCTCTGCGATTTCAACTTCTGCCATTTCTGACTGTCTCCATTCAGGATGTATAGCGTCTAGAGTTGCTATCGTGACTTTTATTGCCTTCAACGAATCAACGCCCTCACCAAATTGTTCGGCTAATCGTGTATTTAGTACATCTTGCTCCCATACAACAACTTCGTGTAAGCCAGCAAGTGACTGCATCAAGGCCTCAGTCCTATCAGGAAAGCCTATGTGAAAGCGTAACCAACCTCTTCCTTCTGTCCACTGAGAAGCAACATGTATTTCTCTTTGCCATTCTCCTTCTCGTTCCAGCTTTTTATCTGCCTGATTCATGGGCGTAAGCCGACAGCTTTTTGCACCTTTCGCAGTGTTTGTTGCGCTGTTTCCGTCATTAACTTTTCAGATTCTTCAAGTTTCTTCTTTAATTCTGATTCGTCGACATTTGCAAGGTTCATCTGGAATTCGTGCAAAAATACACTGACATGCTCTGCAACTACTTTTTTCAAATCACCGTAGCGTTCTTTGTTTTCCCACTCACCTAGTACGTCATCATGCGTCTTACCGCTCAAAAGTTCATAAATTTGTAGCAAGTTCGTGATACCAGGCTGTTTGTCCCAATCCCATTGGATAGAACCAAGGGCGTCTGTCTCTGCTCGCATGACTTTCTTTTCTGCTTCTTCAGGTGAATCGGTCAATAATATCGTGCCGGAAGGATCTTCGACGCTTTTACTCATCTTCTTTTCTGGATTACGTAAACTACGGATACGCGCACCTTCAAGCCGATGGCTAAATACGAGCTGTTTGTTCCAGTCTTTAGGTACGACAAATTCTAAGCCACGGTCCTTGAATTTATTATTCATTCGGATGGCAATATCCCGTGTCAATTCTAGATGTTGCCTTTGGTCATCCCCCACCGGCACATATGATGCACCGTACAACAAAATATCCGCCGCCATAAGAACTGGATAGTCAAAAAGCCCTAGTGTAACTGATTTTTGTACACCCAAAGTATGTTCCAGTAAATCATAAAGTTCATTTTCATACTCTTGCCAATCAGGTCCAAATTCATCAGGTACGCTAGCTAGTTCTTCCCCTAACTTCTTTAGCTCTAGAACCTTATTTTTGAGCGATGAACGACCACCCTTATCTTTAAACTGGGTCATGCGAGACAACTCACCAAAATAAGCAAAATTGTTAAGAATGACTGTTAATTCACTATGCGCAGGAATATAACTTTGGCGGTATAAGTAAAAATCCGGGTGATCGATAGGCATGCCAGCTGCGACGAAAACCTTCAAGTTCTCCATCGTTTGCTGATACAGCTTGCCATATTCTATTTCTGTCGTAAAACTATGCAGATCAGGTGCAAACATATTTATTTGATATTCACCTAAATGTTCTTGCTGTAACCGCACCATTGGTAAAATAGCACCTAAATAATTACCGAGGTGATACCCAGCATTTGTTCGCAATCCCGTTAAAATTACTTTCTTACTCATTACAAATCATTATACACTTGCATATTACAAATCGTTATGTCGTTCTTCGCGAACTGCCAATTCTAGCACTGCTCTACCGCCTACATCATAACCTGATACATCAGGCACCACCCGAGCCATTTCTATTCGTTTAAGTAATGATTCTTCATCGAGACCGAGGTAACGAGAAGCGCCCATTGCCGCAGCCTCATAATTGTTATCATATTCATTTATATCTGTCATATAATCTCCCTTTATAATTTAAAAACCGCTTCGTTTGGTTGAAGCGGTTTAAAGTCTTTCTCGTTTTATTCTAATTACAAACGAGCCGCTTCGTGCGACTTACTAAACCAGAAAGCTAATTTTTGGTTCGTTTGTATCATGATCGCTATTCTATACCAATTATTTTATCTTTGCAACAAAGAAGCCAATTGATTGACCCGATGGAATGATTCGAAAACCTTCTGCGTTTCCTAATTTTTTATATGTGAGCACATCTTTTTCTACACGGCTTAACATCAACCCAGCTTTTCGTAAGGCACCTTCATTTTCATTGGTATTTAAAGTACACGTCGCATAAACAAATGAACCACTTTCTTTAACAAGATGCATACCTGCGATGAGTAATTTCCGCTGTAGTTGCGCAAGTCTTTTAACTTTTGCAAGCGACCAGTTCTCTAATGCACGATTATCGCCCGCAAATATGTTTCCCTCACCACTACAAGGAGCATCAATAATAACAGCGTCAAACGAAGCCTCTTGATAACGATTAAGGAGGGACTGTCCTGGTTGTTGGCTGAATGTTGGCAATGGCACCTGAAATTGTTCAAATAAATGTCGCAGCCGTAGAAGTCGATCATGCGAAATATCATTTACATATAAATCTAACGATTTATCGTGTAATAACTGTAGATAGAGACTTTTTATTCCTGGTGCCGCGCACATATCCAGTACTATGTCGCACGAACTTACGTCAAGCTGTAAACACGCTAATACACTAGCGAGTCCAATAGCAAAAACTCGATTATGCTTAAATAGTTCGTGATCTTTTGGCAGTGGTTCATTGCCTATCCAAATCATTGGCGCCCACTCAACCGGCTGAAAATCGAATGATCTTAAATCGTCGTTATAAGGAGTGCATAATACTGGTCGAGTTATCACAAAATCTGCAACACCAGTGTTACTAAGAGAAGTAAGTAATTCTTTTTTTCTTTCTGAGCTATTCTTTGGCACGCACTAATCTCCTACTCTTTTGCGAAAGTATGACTACGAGAACAATTAGAAAAAAACCTATCATGAATATAGATATTCTACTGTCATTTGTTATGCCAGAGAGAATTCCCACTGAAAATATCCCGATACCTGAAAATATCTTACCAAGAAACGACGCTGTCGATATAATAGTTGCTCGTGAACCTGTCTTGATGACATGCTGTAAGTCGTTACTCGCATGCAAGTACATAATTCTGACAATACGTACGCTTAAGAAAATGAGTCCTATTTGAATCCACCTGTTTCCAAATAATAAACTTATTCCTAATAATACAAACAGAGTAACTAGTAAAAGGTTTTGGTGTTTTCTCGTCACTTCCTCGTAAGCGTGGAGTTTCCAAAGAATTAGAAAGGTCAGGATATTACCAATTGCCATAAGTAACGCGACCGTTTTATCTGTTATGCCTGTGTCCGAATAAAATAACGGTATCTGTTCAATAAAAAATACCAACATACTTGTTGTTATTGTTGCTATAAGAAATATATATAGCACTTTCTTAGATTTTTTTATTTCATGTTTCGTACTACGCACAATATCGCCAAATTGCATCATTTTTTCGGATTGATGTGTGTCTATTGCAAGTAGTAGTGATAATAAAAAGCCTATCACTGCAGAGATGATACTTGCGACTAACATACGGGCATAATCAGCATTCAAGAAGTAAGCCATCAAACCTGCGAACGAGAACGCACCTAGATGTATCGCAACGGTACGCTGTCTGATTTTATTGTATATCTTCTTATCTTCCAACTCGTCAAACGTATAGGCTTCAATTGAACCAGACAATAAAGCATTACCTAACGAAAAGAAACAGACACCCACTAAAAGTCCTACGAAATTAGGTAATAATAACCATATCAATAGGGCAATTATATTAATGAATTTTCCGGACTGAATAGACGCACGACGTCCAAACCGATCCGCCACTACACCTGTTGGTATTTCTAGAGCGACGGTTGTAAGTTGCCATACTGCGAGAAGAGTACCAACAGAAATCATATCTAAAGAAGCATAAGCTTTAAAAAACAAGGGAATCAGAGCATAAACAGCAAACGATTCTCCGAAGAATTCAGTAAGGTATAGTCGTTTTGTCAATTTTTGATCATTTTTTGTCATATATAGATATGTACTAACAATGTTTACATTATAAACTGAGCTGAAGCAAAAATAATCTCAGAGCATTCTCTGAGATTATTAATTTTTGATAAGTTACCTTATCGCTTCGTGAATTGACGCTGTTTACGAGCGCCTTTAAGACCGAATTTCTTTCGTTCTTTCTCTCGAGGATCGCGACCAAGAAGATCCGCTTTTTTGAGCGTACCTTTAAGTGCTTCGTTCTTTAGTACGAGTGCTTTCGCGATACCAAGTTTGATTGCTCCTACTTGACCTGCGTGTCCACCACCATCTACTACAACAGTAACGTTGAACTTATTGTCCCCAATAGCTCGAAAAGGTTCTTCTAGCTCGTGAAGGAATGCAGCACTACCGGCAAAATAATCTTTGGCAGAAACGCCATTAACTGTAATTTCACCCTTACCGTTAGTTACTCGAACCTTTGCAGTTGAGCTTTTTCGACGACCAAGAGCAAATGTGTAATGATCAGCCATTAGTTCGTTCCTTTCTTAATCTCAAATACCACTGGTTTTTGTGCTTCGTGTCCGTGCTCCATACCTGCGTAAATTTTAAGTCGTTTCAAACGACCATCACGTAGTTTGTTCACTGGTAGCATCCCGCGTACAGCTGTTTCAATTACTTTCGTAGGATCGATTTCATGCTGTTCTTTAAGAGATCGCTCTTTGATACCACCTGGAAAGCCCGTGTGATGGTAGTACTTTTTATCGGTTGTTTTCTGACCGGTTACTTTAAGATTTTCAGCATTTACAACAATGACGTAATCACCGCAATCGACATGGTGGGTAAACATTGGCTTCTTTTTACCCGTCAATAGCTGAGCAACTTCTGTACTAAGGCGTCCTAGTGTGGTTTGAGAAGCATCAACAACATGCCAGACTCTTTTTACATCTGAAGGTTTAGCGCTATACGTTTTCATTATTTAGCCTCCTTCTTAGTGGTTTCAGTCTTTACAGGAGCTTTTGCCTGCATATCGTCAACAAAAGAGACACGTGCTAAAAGTGCGTTGTCCCCACGTCGATTATTTGTTCGCTCAATCCGTAGATGTCCGCTCACACGCCCAGTTAATTTTGGTGCTATTTCATCTACGAGTTTGTGTGCTGCTTCAAGCGTTTGAAGTGACGCAATTACTTGTCGACGATTGTGTAAATCACCTTTTTTTGCCTTGGTAATCAACCGTTCGACGTAAGGGACAACTTCTTTTGCTTTAGGAAGCGTCGTTTCAATAGACTCATGAAGTACTAACTGATCAGCAAGGCCTTTAATAAGCGCTCTTCTTTGATCTGTTTCTCTACCGAATTTTCGGCCTTTATATCCGTGTCTGTGCATAAATTACAGCTCCAATTCGGCAAGCTTTTCACGCACTTCATCAAGTGCTTTGCTACCGAAGCCTTTTAGGTCTTTTAATTCCGCATCAGTTAAACTGAAAAGGTCTTTCAAATTGTGAATATCATTATTAATCAACGCATTCGTGGTACGTGCAGAGAAGTTGAGATCTTCAATAGAAGTTGTCAACATATCTTTCTCGTCGTCTTCTGAAGCATTACTTGACTCTGGATGCGCTTCTACGAGCATCGGTCGTGCTTCTACACGAGTCTTTCCTGCCAAGGCTTCATACTGATTCATCAAGATAGCGTTCGCTTCTTCGAAAGCATCAGCTGGTGTAATGGTGCCATCAGTAGCTACAGAAACGCTTAGCTTGTCAAGATTAGTCATTTGTCCAACACGAGTATTTTCAACTTTGTAACGTACTCTTAGAACTGGGCTAAATATTGCATCGAGCGAAATAAAATCACTGCTTTTCTTTGCGTTCGTATCTTCAATTGTTCGATACCCACGACCTGTCTCAACGACAATTTCTGCTTTAAATGTAGCCTTCGCTCCATCAAGTGTTGCAATATGATGTTCGGTATTTACTACCTCTACATCCGCATTTGTCTTGATATCTGCTGCGGTTACTGCTCCATCACCTTTCTTTTCAATGGTAAGTGATTGAGGTTGATCTGAAAAAACCTTAAAACGAATTCCTTTAAGGTTTTGCATAATATCAACAACATCTTCTTTAACTCCGTCAAGAGCGGTAAATTCGTGCGTTGCACCTTCAATACGAAATGATGTTATCGCTGCTCCAGCAATACTAGAAAGTAGAACACGGCGGATTGAATTTCCAAGCGTCATTCCATAGCCAGTATGTAGAGGCTCGATAACGAAAGTAGCGGTATTGTCGCCATCATCGGTCACGTTTGTGATTGTCGGTGTGTTAATGTGTTTTGACATACGTTATTTCTTCCTCCACCTTATCTCGAGTAGTACTCGACAATTAATTGTTCATTGATATCAGTTTCAGCATCGTCTCGTGCTGGGATTCCAGCGACTTTGACGGTGAACTTCTTTCTATCAACTTTGATCCAACTCGCAGTTGTTTCACTAGCAGGACTGGTCTCATCTATACGCTTAAAGTAATCTGATTGCTTACTATGATCTCGGAGCACGAGCTCGTCACCCGGCTTCAATCGTAGTGAAGGTATATCAAATCGTCTTCCATTTAAAAGAAAATGACCATGAGTAACTAGCTGCCTTGCTGCTCGACGACTTGGCGCTAAGCCAGCTCGATAGACGACATTATCAGCTCGTTGTTCGAGCATTTGAAGTAATACTTGACCTGATTGACCTTTAGTGCGAGATGCTTCAGCCATAAGGTTTGCGAATTGCCTTTCAAGCAACCCATACAAACGTTTTACTTTTTGCTTTTCTCGCAATTGCAATGAGTACTGGCTACCTTTACTTCTAAATCTGCCACCAGCGCTTTGTCCAGGCATTGATGTGCGTTTTACGAGTGCTTTATGCGCCTTTGGATGAAGCGCATAGCCTTCTCGACGACTCATCTTTACAATAGATTGTGTATCTCGAGCCATGATTAGTTCCTCCTTGCCTTTCGCGGACGAACGCCGCCGTGAGCAATGCCAGTTACATCAGTAATGCTTTCAATGGCAATATCAAGATTTGCCAGCGCACGTACTGCGGTTTCTCGACCTTGACCAATGCCCTTGATGTATACATCAACTTTTGAAAGTCCATGTTGTTGTTTTGCTTCATTTGCTGCCTTTTCGGAAGCAACTTGAGCTGCATAAGCAGTTCCTTTTTTGCTTCCTCTAAAACCACATGCTCCTGCGCTTGCTTGTGTAAGTACAGCACCGGTTTGATCAGTAAACGTTACGATCGTGTTATTGAATGTTGCAAGAACATGCAATTGACCATATGCCACAGCTCGTTTATTCTTTTTTCGCTTCGTTGCAACAGGCTTCGAAGCGACAGTTGTCTTATCTTCCATTCTTTTCCTCGAATCCTTGCACGTTAAGTCTTAGATACAGCTTTCTTAGCTGTACCTCCGACGGTTACTTTTTTACCGCGTCGTGTTCGAGCGTTCGTCTTGGTTCGTTGACCACGACTAGGCAAGTTACGACTGTGTCGATCTCCTCGATAGCTTTTGATGTCCTTTAACCGTTTGATGTTTGCAGTTACAATACGGTGAAGTTCACCTTCAACTACGAGTCTTTCGTTGATAACGTCTTGGATACGAGAAATTTCTGCATCCGTAAGATCTTTAGTACGTACAGTCGGCTCGACCTTTGCGCGTGCGAGAATCTCGTCACTTGTCTTTGGGCCAATGCCATATACGTAACAAAGAGCAAACTTAATTTGCTTCTCATTTGGGATTGTCACACCTGATATACGAGCCATGACTTACCCTTGCCTTTGTTTGTGCTTAGGTTTGAATTTGTTAATAACATAAAGACGACCTTTACGACGCACAATAATATCGTCAGGACTGATTTTCTTTACGCTTGCACGGACTTTCATTCTTTAAAAAATGATCCTTTCATCCGGATCCGACTAAATACAGACGGACACACTGCATTAATTTAATAATAGTTCTTAAACTCACGTGTTGTTTAAGATTTTCGGTATGTAATGCGACCCTTCGTGAGATCGTAAGGAGTCAGTTCTACAGTGACCGAATCGCCAGGTACGAGACGAATAAAATTCTTTCTCATTCTCCCAGCGACGTGCGCTATAATTTGATGGCCATTTTCAAGTTCTAACTTGAACTGAGTGCCTGGTAGGGTTTCTACAATCACTCCGGTAAGTTCAATTACTTCCTTGTTACTTGCCATAAATTATATTCAAGAGATAATTATATCAAACCTTAGCAGTCATTACAAGGGGGATACCTCTAGTAAGACGCTTTAGTTTCACGCTTTTGCCTCTGCCGTATTTTTCTTCCTATTAAATATATTACGAATTCGCTTAGCTTTCTTGGACTTCTTTTTATCACCGTCAAAATAATCTTCCGATGAATAGTCGTCGTAAGTTACCATTAATGCGCGTGATTCGATCTGACGAAGTGTCTCTAGTGCCACCGCAACCAAAATGAGTATTCCGGTACCACCAATGGTTATCTGGGTGTTAATGAATATTTGCGCGATAATTGGCCCCAGGGCGATAAGTCCAAGTGCAAGGCTTCCAAATAACGTAAGACGAGATACAATTGTTTTTAGGAATTTTTCAGTATCTTTTCCGCTACGCACACCTTCTATGAATCCACCCTGTTTTTGAAGATTTTCGGCGATTTCTTTTGCATTAAACGTTATGCTCGTATAGAAAAAGGTAAATGCAACAATCAAGACAAAATACGTAATTGGGTAAATATATGGTGTCCAACCTGGCTGAGCAAAGGTCTGACTTGTTGGAGTTTGGAACCACAACACTAGATTATTTCCAAGATCCGCTAAACGGGCACTTGAGTTATTTGTGAGAATCTGCCCCACAAAGCTCGGAACGCTCAAGAATGCAACCGCAAAGATGACCGGAATAACACCAGCGATAATCAACTTAATGGGAAGTATCGTGGTCACACCACCATAGGTACGATTACCTTGAACTCGTTTTGCATAATTAATCGTTATTTGACGTTGTGCTTCGTTTAGCTTGACTACAGCCCACGTCGTAAATATTACTGCTACAAATATCCCGATACCTATATAGAGAGACTCTGTTCGATAATTAATTGTTTTGCCAAAGACTTGAAACGATTGTTCCCCAGAAAATACACTGCTTACGAGCGACGATATTGTGCTAGGAAGTTTTGCAACAATTCCCGCGGTTATCAATAAACTAATACCGTTTCCAACACTTTGTTCAGTAATTAACTCACCTAACCACATGAGTAGCATCGCTCCACCTACGAGTGCTGTGATCATAACCACCCAGTTACCAATTCCGGCATTTGCAGTTATATCGAGCCCAGAAATTTGTTGCGCTTGTTGTCGTACAAGCACAATTGCACCAATAGACTGCACAATGGCCAGTGGCAACGTAATGATACGCGTAATTTGGTTGATTTTTTTACGTCCGTATTCACCTTCTTGGTTTAATGCTTCCAGCTTCGGAATTGCTTGAGTAAGAAGCTGCATAATGATGCTTGCATTAATGTATGGCCCGAGACCAATTAATACGATTGAGAAATTAGCAAGTGCACCACCACTCAAAACGTCCAGAAATCCAAATAAACCGCTTCCGTTCGTCGCAGTAAACAAGGTGTCAAGTAGGCTCTTTAATGTTGTAGGACTCGCAAGCGGTATTGGAATTTGTGCCAATACACGAAAAATCACAATCATCCCCAATACGGCAAGCACTCGCTTGCGCATATCAGCGTGACCAAATGAACGCCAAATTACCTTCCAGTTCATATACCCTCTTTGCCTTACTTGGTTTTGAGTATAACAGCGTTGATGTGACTATACCAACCACTGGCTCTACAATCCCCACCAAAAACCTATAATTTTTTACTTACGTTAAACTTCTTCTGATACTTTTGAAGCTGCTTTTGGGCGAGGAGTTTTTTCAAAACTGCCCCCAGCTTTTGTAATAGCTTCTATGGCTTTTTCACTTGCACCTTGAAGCTTAACTTGTACTTTCGAAGTGATATCACCACGCACTACAACTCGCACAATGCGATCAGGTTTAGCAATCATACGAGCTTCATAGAGTGTAAAATTATCTACGAGCCCTTCGAATTTGTTTAAAGCACCTGTTGTCAAAGTAACAGGCTTGTCCCAAAACGGTTTGAAGCCACGGAGCTTTGGAATGCGAGAAACTAATGGGTTTTGACCACCTTCAAAACCAGGCTTTCGCTTAGAACCGGTTCGTGAACCTTGGCCCTTTGTACCACGTCCTGCGGTCTTACCTTGACCTGCGCTAATACCTCTACCGACACGGGTTTTTTTTCTGTCAGTCTTCAGGTTTAGTTCGTTATACTTCATTATTTAGTCTCCTTCTTTGGAGCAATCTTTGTGGTGTGCCACGCTTCTCTTGGTTTAATCTCACTTAATGCTGCAACAGTTGCATAGGCAATGTTGATTTTATTGTTTGATCCTAGCGATTTGCTAAGTGCGTTCTTTACACCTGCTACTTCAAGAACAATCCGCACAACACCACCTGCAATCAAACCTGTACCAGCAGCTGCTGGTTTTAGCAAGATTTTTGCTCCTGCTACACGAGCTTGTTGTTCATGAGGAATTGTCTCTTTGTTTAATGCAACAGTTACAAAGTTTTTCTTAGCTACTTCAGTGGCTTTTGCTACAGCTGCGGTAACATCAGCACCTTTAGCTGTGCCGACACCTACTTTGCCTTTTCCATCACCCACAACAACGAGCGCCCTAAATCTAAAACGTCGTCCACCTTTCACGACACGAGCAACTCGATCAACTGCCACAACTCGTTCGTCAAATTGCTTTTCTTCTTTTTCTCGTGGCATTCTTGGTTCTCTACCCATGACTAAAACTCCAGACCATTCTTTCTAGCAGCATCGGCGAGCGCCTTCATTCTGCCATGATATTGCTTACTTCCACGATCAAATACAACGGCTGTAATTTTGTGTTTAGAAGCTGCCTTGGCAATTTCCTCACCTATCTTTGCTGCTTTATCGCTCATTGTTCCTGTCATCTTTTTACCAATAGTAGAGGCAGAGACAACAGTTTGATGCGTATCGTCATTAATAATTTGAGCACTAATATGTAAGTTACTTACGTGCACACTGAGTCGAGGACGCACTTCGGTCCCATGTATGGTCGCACGAGTACGCGCAAGTCGCGACGCGCGGTTTTGGATTTTCTTTGCTTTATCACTCATAATTAATCCTTACCTGACTTTCCGCTCTTACGCAAGATACGCTCGTCAGCATACTTTATACCCTTACCTTTATACGGTTCAGGTTTCTTCAACGCTCTAATTTCGGCAGCAACCTGTCCAACAAGTTGCTTGCTGATTCCATTAATCGTAATAGTATTCTGTTCTACAGTTGCTTGAATACCTTGTGGAAGCGCATATACTACTTCATGCGAAAATCCAAGACTCATTTTTAGAGATGTTCCAGCTAAAGCTACACGGTAACCAACCCCATTAATTTCTAGCTTCTTAGAGAATCCCTTCGTAACACCTTCTACCATGTTAGATATGAGCGTACGCATCAATCCATGCTTCGATCTATGTTCACGTTCATCGGTTTCACGAGTTACTTTAATTTCGTTTTCTTCGACCGCCACGGAAATACCGGGCATCAAGAATTGTTGAAGCTCGCCTTTCGGTCCTTTGACGGTGATAAACGCATCGTCAACAGTGATTGTCACACCGCTCGGGATCGAGATGGGCAGTTTTCCTATTCGACTCATTATTAGAGAATCCTTTACTTAAATTTTCTTAATACACTTGACACAAAACTTCGCCACCAAGCTTTTGTTCGCGCGCAGCATTGCCAGTCATTACACCCTTAGACGTAGACACAATAACGAGTCCTCGTCCTTGTTTCACCGTTGGGATATCCTTAACTTTTGCATATACGCGTCGACCAGGCTTGCTCACACGCTTAATTTCCGTGATAGGAGATTGCGCATTTGAACCGGTTATTTGAATCACGAGAGCCTTTTCGATACCCTCACCTTCAACTGCTGAACTTGCTATATACTTATTTTCTACTAAGATTTCTGCTACTGACTGCTTAATCTTGCTGTGCGGCATACGCACTTCTTCTTGTCGAACTGCAAGCGCGTTGCGGATGCGGGTCAACATATCTGCGATTGGGTCTGTACTTACCATGCTCATCCTTTCTTACCAACTAGCTTTCGTTACGCCAGGGATTTCTCCCTTACTTGCGTGCTCTCTAAATGAAATTCTGCTCAAACCGAAACGGCGCATATATGCTCGAGGTCGTCCTGTTTCGGTGCAACGATTTTTTCGTCGCGTTGGACTGCTGTTTCGAGGTAATTTTGCCAAACCATCAAGATCGCCAGCTGCTTTGAGCTCGGCTCGTTTTTCAGCGTATTTCTCAATCATTTTTTGTCGCTTTAGATCACGAGCAATGATAGATTTCTTTGCCATATTATTTATTCTCCTTCATGAACGGCATGCCAAATTTCGTAAGTAATGCCTTAGCATGTTCTTTTTCTTTAGCTTCAATTACAAAGTTTATTTGCAAGCCGTGCGGTGTCGCAGTTTCTTCGAACGAAAGCTCAGGGAACACGCTTTGATCGTGGAAGCCTAAACTATAATTCCCTTGTCCGTCGAATGATTTATTTGACACACCGTGGAAGTCACGAAGTCGAGGCAAGATGATATTAATGACACGATCCATGAATTCGTACATACGGTCTCCTCGTAGTGTCACCATCGTTCCGATTTTACTTCCTTCGCGAAGTTTGAAGGTAGCGATTGACATCCGAGATGCTCGCTCGATTGGTTGTTGTCCCGTTATTTTTGCGAGCGTGTTATTCGCGATTTCAAGAAGTTTTTTCTCGTCTTTCGCTTTACCAAGCCCAACATTTACAACAATCTTCGTAATTTTTGGTGCTTCACTTAGGCTCTTAAGGCCAAGTTCTTTAACGAGTTCCGGACGAATCGTTTGTGTGTATTGGCGCTTCAGACGAGCTGATGTATCAACAGTTTTTGCAGTAGCCATTACTTGATCTCCTTTCCGGTTCGCTTATAAATTCGAACTTTGTCACCAGCTTTGTCAAAGCTATAACCAATTTTACTTGGCTTTTTGCTCGTTGGCTCAACGATAGCCACGTTACTTACTGCGACTGGCTTCGTTTTTTCAACGATGCCCCCTTGTGGGTTTGTCTGCGAAGGTTTGATAGCTCGTTTTACGACGTTGATATTTTCAACAGTTACCTTATTCGTTTTTGGGTGTGTCGCTACTACCTTGCCGGTTTTTCCTTTGTCCTTACCGGTTAAGATGACGACGGTATCACCTTTTTTCAATCGAATTTTAAATAGTTGACTATTCATTAGAGTACCTCCGGTGCAAGGCTGACGATTTTTGCATACCCTAGATCACGAAGTTCTCGAGGTACTGGTCCAAAAATACGTGTTGCGCGTGGATTTTTATCGTCACCAATAATAACCGCTGCGTTGTCGTCAAAACGAATTGTTGAACCATCTTTACGGCGAATAATGTTTTGTGATCGAACGACCACAGCTTTAACGACTGCCTTCTTTTTAACAGTTCCTGTAGGTGAAGCTGACTTCACGCTTGCGGTGATGATATCACCAACTTTTGCGTAACGTCGCTTTGATCCACCGAGTACTTTGATACAGGCGATTTCTTTTGCTCCACTGTTGTCGCAAACGACGAGTCGGGATTCGGCTTGAATCATAGTTTTATGCCTCCTCCTCTGACTTTTCCGCTGTCACCGCGTCAACAGTTTGATCTGCCGCGATAGCTGCTTTTTCGATTACTCGTACGAGATTTAAGCGCTTGCGAGCAGAAATTGGACGAGTCTCGACGACTTCTACCTTGTCGCCAACTTTGGCTTCATTCTTCTCATCGTGCGCTATGTATTTTTTCGTACGACTAAATTGCTTTTTATAAATTGGGTGCGTGTGTCGCTCTGTAGTCATAAGCACGATAGTTTTATCGGCTTTGTCAGAAACAACCGTCCCTATAATCGATCGTGCCATATTATGCCTTCTCCTTACTGAGGTGCTCACCAAGTACGGTAAGTACTCGTGCAAGCTCACGTCGCTTCGTACGTAATACACGTGGGTTTTGAACTTCACCCATGTGCACACGTCGTTTCATTTCTGCTAATTCGTCTCGCAGTGTCGTACTGGTTTTAACCAATTCTTCTGCTTTCATCTTTCGGATATCTTCCATTTTGACGCTCATAATTACATGCCCTCCCGTACGATAAATCGTGTCTTGACTGGCAATTTGTGTGCAGCAAGTCGCATAGCTTCTCGTGCTTGTTCTTCTGGGATACCACCCATTTCAAACAGAACGGTTCCTGCTTTAACTTTTGCTGCAAAATATTCTGGGCTTCCTTTTCCACCACCCATTTTTACGTCTTGTGGCTTCTTAGTGACTGGTGTATGAGGAAATATTTTGATCCAAATTTGACCACCACGCTTGGTATATCGAGTCATCGCCTGACGAGCAGCTTCAATTTGTCGACTCGTAATGCGCTCGTTTTCCATAGACTGTAAGCCATACTGACCATGAGAGATAAAATTGTTACTTGTTGCAACACCATCATTTCGGCCTTTACGCACTTTACGGAACTTTGTTCGGTTTGGTACTAACATTTACAGTGCCTCCCCTTTATAAATCCAAACTTTCACACCAATGATTCCGGCTGGAGTTTGCGCACCAACATGTGCGAAATCAATATCAGCACGAAGTGTGTGAAGCGGTACAGAACCCTCAACAGTTTTTTCACGTCGACTCATTTCAGCACCGTTCAAACGACCTGCAACTTCGATACGGATACCTTTGGCACCTGCACGCATAGTTGCACCCGCTGCAGATTTTGTTGCACGTCGGAATGCAATACGGCGTTCGAGCTGATTGGCGATGTTTTCAGCAACAAGCTTTGCATACAATTCTGGTTTTTTAATTTCTTCGATATTAACGCGAACTTCACCACCATAAATCTTTTGGATTTCGCTTTTGAGTTCGTTGACCCCTGCACCACCACGGCCGATAACAACACCGGCCTTAGCAGTTTGAATCGTAACCGTTACCAAGTTTGGTGAACGTTCTATGTCTACTTGGTTAATGCTCGCGCGTGAACCAAGTTTTTTAGCGATTAACCTACGAACCGCCAAATCATCTGTAAGAAACTTAGCAAAATCATTTTTGCCTGCGAACCATTTGCTTCGCCATTTCTTGTTGACCTGAAGGCGCATGCTAATCGGGTTTACTTTTTGACCCATTATTTGCTCTCCTTCTCAGCAGACTTTTTCTCCGCTGTTTTCTTTTGTCTCATCTCTCCAGTGACAACAACTCGAATGTGGCTACTCTTGCGCTGGAATGGCAGAGCACGGCCGTGAGCAGCAGGACGGTATCGCTTGATACGTGGCCCAGCTGTTACATTAATCTCAACAATGCGCAAGGTATCTGGTTTCATATTGTGATTATGCTCAGCGTTCGCTGCGGCACTTGCAATAACTTTAGAAACAGGCGTAGCTGCTCGGCGTGGTGCATGTGACAAAATCGTCAAAGCGTCAGACACGCTACGTCCTCGGACGAGGCTTGCAACAACTGATACTTTACGTGGGCTTTGGCGTACGCCTTTGGCTATAGCTTTAACTTCCATAATCTACCTACTTCGCCATCTTTCCGCCATGCTTTCGGAATTTGCGCGTTGGAGAAAACTCCCCAAGCTTATGTCCGACCATGTTTTCAGTCACAAAGACTGGTACATGGACGCGGCCGTTATGGACTGCGATAGTCCGTCCAACAAACTCTGGTGGAATCGAACATGAACGTGCCCATGTTTTTATAATTGTGCGGTCTTCTTTACCAAGTGCTGCTAGTTTCTTCGCCAGCTTTGGATCGATAAATGGACCTTTTTTCAG
>DAOLHH010000009.1:24277-25710 GCA_035329185.1 Candidatus Saccharimonadota bacterium
TTATTTCCTCTTAGCGTCGTGGCGACTGCGCACGATAAATTTAGTTGTTGTCTTGCGACGTCGGGTCTTGTATCCCAAAGTCTTCTGGCCCCATGGTGTTCGCGGAGCAGCACCATGATTGGTACTACCACCAACACCGTGACGTCCACCATCACCACCACCGTGTGGGTGATCGACAGCGTTCATCACAACACCACGAACAGTTGGGCGAATACCCATCTTTCGCTTACGACCAGCTTTACCAAGCTTTACGTTTTGGTGCTGAACATTTCCAACACTTCCGATTTGGGCCATTGCATCGCTCAGAACCATACGAACTTCGCCACTTGGAAGACGGACTTGGCAGTATTTGTCTTCCTTTGCAACGAGCTGGGCACTGTTACCAGCACTTCGCACCATCTGCGCACCCTTACCAGGGATGAGCTCGATTGCATAAATCGTGCTACCAGCAGGAATATTTCGGAGTGGTAATCGATTACTTACGCTCACTGGCGCGTCAACTCCAGACTCAACACGAGCGCCAACCTTCAACCCTTGAGCCGCAATGATGTAGTGATAATTGTTTTGCTCATCTTTTATACGTGCTATGTTTGCGCTACGACCTGGATCGTACTCAATTGCTTCGACGACTGCCTTTGTACCGCTCGCAAGGTTGAAATTAACATTGCGCAAAAATCGCTTTACACCGGAACCCTTGTGCCGAGTAGTAATGCGACCTTGGTTGTTTCGACCGGCGGTTGTTTTCTTGATAGAAATCAATGAACGAACCGGTTTTTTCGCTGTAACTTCAGAGAAGTCACGCGTCGTCATACCGCGTTGTGCTGGAGTTGTCGGATTGTATGTCTTGACTGCCATGACCTACTTCTCCTCTTTCTTCTTAGCTTTTTTAGCTTTCTTATCAGTTTCTTCTTGGGCTTCTTCAGCCTGTTCAACTGCAGCAAAAATTGGGATACTGTCACCTTCTTTAAGGGTAACGTATGCTTTCTTTAGGTCACTTCTGAACCCATTTTCATAACGACGATTACGGTAATATCGCTTTGCTTTGCCCTTAACCACAACGACCCGTACGTTAGTGACGGTCACTTCATACGTCTGTGCGACTGCATCAGCAATTTGGTGCTTATTCAAATCAGAATCAACATCAAACACAAATACTCGACGAGTTGACTGTGCGTAGCTTTTTTCGCTTACTCGAGGTTTTAAAACTATACTCATTATTTCTTGCCCTCCGTAGCTTGAGAGGTGTTAGGAGTTTTCTTAAGCCATTCAGAAACTATTTCAACGGCCTTTTCACTTATAACAACTTTATCTGCATCAAGAATATCTCGCACATTTAAATACATAGCATGCACTGCTTTGACGCCTTGTAGATTGCGCGTTGCTCGCTCGACAAGTTCGTCTTTGTGGCTTACTACAATCAACACGCTCTTTTG
>DAOLHH010000010.1:0-22947 GCA_035329185.1 Candidatus Saccharimonadota bacterium
GTCATGAACGATGGCTCTACATCAACCTCACGGACCGCTTCACTTTCTATAGTTTCCGGAACAAGTCGTGCGTAGGTGAGTCTCCGTAAACTGCCACCTTCAAGAACGAGATTACGTTTCCATGGTAAATATCCATCTCGCCTCATCTCGACGTCGTACGTGCCTTCAGCAACAACAAGGCGGGCATCGGTCTTACCACGTTGTTTTTCTCCGTTTAAAAACACCTCAGCTGACCCAGGTTTTGCGTCAAGATACAGTAGACCATTTTGTACCACTTCACCTGTTTCACGGTCTATTGAGTACCCATTTACGTTGTACACCACCACTAATGTTGCAATACCAATCGCGATGCCGAGCAGTATATACATAATCAATAACTGGTTTTTCTTTCTTTTTTTCTTTGTTGGGTCTAGATAATCCATATATTTTTTCCTATGCCATATATTGTAACGTATTACCAACCGAATGGTCTTGCGAAAGTTACGACTTCAGGCTACGATAGTACATAGCAAGGGTAAAAAGGGTAAAACGTGGGTACACAACACAGAGATGTCATTGAGATAAACGGCAAAAAATATGATGCTGTTACTGGCAAGATGATTAAAGAAAATGACGGTGGTTCTGGAGAAGAAGCCGTAACGGTACAGTCGGTAGTGCCACAAGCACCGCAATCAAAAGGTGCTGTTCTTGATGGTTTTACTCGCCGACCCGCTCATGGTCCAGGTGTTTCTCACAAAAAGCATACCCAAAAATCCCAGACTTTGATGCGTACCGCTGTACAGAAGCCAACGACCGCACACAGTTCAAAGAAGAAAACAATGACGCCTGAAATCCAAAAAGTAACTGCAAAAACACCTCCAGCACGTGAATTTGCAGCACAGAACACGCATAAAAGCCCACATATTTCTAAATATGGTGACGTCTCACACAGTTCTGTCGTTAAAAAAGTCGAACATCTCCCTGTAAAACATCCAGAACATGCAACCGAACCCACAAAACAAGCTAAAAAACAGGAAGTATCAACTCACACCACCAATGCACGACAGATACGCCAGGCAAAGACTGATGCCGTTATTTCTCGAGCGCTTACCAATGCACATGGACATGAACAACCACCGCATCACGTCGCAAAGAGAACGCATCGTCGAAAACTCGCACATCGACTCGGCATTACCCCTCGAGCGATGGCAGTAAGTAGCTCTGTCCTCGCTGTTGCCTTGCTCGTTGGCTTTTTTGCAATCCAGAATATTCCAAATGTATCAATGCGCGTCGCTGCAGCCCGCGCTGGCTTTAGCGCGACAATGCCCGGATATGAACCTGCTGGCTTCGGGTTCAAGGGACCAATTCAGTACGACGATGGGCAAGTGCGCATATCATTCTCTTCTCACAGTGACGGCCGGACATACTCTGTTGTTCAACGAGAAAGTAGCTGGAACTCTGATGCTTTGCTTTCTAATTTTGTGGTGGCACAGAAAAAACAATTTCAGACGTATATCGATCGCGGTCGAACGTTATATATTTACGACGGTTCAAATGCAACGTGGGTCGATAACGGCGTATGGTATCAGATTGAAGGCAACGCGAGCATGACCACAGATCAGCTCGTCCGCATCGCTGCGAGTATTTAGCTTTAACGATAGATCACCGAACCGATAGCAGTTTTTAGTCTGCTAAACAGTACCGGCCTTTTTCCAACAACAATTCGTGAATAGCCAGCTTTGGTCAACTCTCCTGCAGGTATTTCGGCGACACCGCCATATTTTTTACGTAACACTGCCATCGATTCCAGAATCTGGGTTTCTTCACTCAGCACTGCACGATCCCTTTCGTTCATATTAGAAACTAAGGTCCTTCTTTTTTTAATAGAGTAATTATGGGCAACCCGCCTCGTGTCTTTTAAGCGCACATCACGCTTCATGAGTTTCAGAGCTCCACTCAGTTCTTGCAGTTCTTTGACCGTTAAACTGTCGACATGTGGCGCATCGCCAGTTTTCTCAAGAGTAAGCAATTGTGCAGAGAAAACAGTACCACTTTCTACATCGCCCGAGCTTCTTTTTACTATACGAAATCCGAGCTTATGCAAACCATCTGTAAGACGATCCATGTCTTCGAATTGATACGAATATATCATCGTAACAAAGGCGCGCCCACCGACTTTTAACACCCTATTTACTTCTGACAACGTTTCAATTCTCTCGTATATACCTTCACGCATGTGTTGTTTTGTGTAGTGCAGGGCGAGCGATAGATTAATATAATCAATTGAGCCCTCTGCAATCGGAAGTTTGTTCATCGATCCTACTAAAGCAGGTCCGATTTTATCCGAGAAATGACGTCCGTTCATATCTAAACTGACTACAGAATGAGCCAAATTCTCTGGAACATGCCTCGTAAGCATTTCGGGGCCTGAAGCAATATCAAGCACTCTAACACGTGTCGGGTCTTGACTTCGTTCTTGTACCATTTCCGAAAGGAGTGAACCGCTTAGTCGTGCTGCGTTTGCTTGATAACTGCGGTACATCAATTCTCTATAAGTATTGGCATATTCTTTTCCATGTGGAGGTAGAAATGACTTCTGAAAATCTTCAGTCCCAATTTCTTTCACATGTCCGAACATGCGGAGCATTCGTTGCCAAGATGAGTAGTAATATGCAGCGAGTTCGTGATTTAAGTTAAGTTCTGCTTCGTCTCGTTTTTGCTCTTCTTCAAATCTAAGCGCTGTCTTCTCGAGTTCATTCAAGTCAATACCGCTTAATAATTTATTGATAGCTCTTTCTTTAGCAACACTATATCGAATCATGCCTTCTTCCAAAGACTTATCGAAATAATACGTGTCGACGTGGAGCGGATTATTATTTTTTCGACCAGGTCGGTACGCTCTACCAATTTGCTGTCGTTTTATTGATTTGTTCCACGGTTCATTAAAGAATATAACTCTATCGGCAGCAGAAAAGTCGACCCCTACGCCTGCAATACTTCCTGAGACAATTAACAATTGTTTACCTTCATCATTTTGGAAGCTCATACGTGCATTGAGGCGTTCTTGTTGCGAGGAGTCACCTGTTATCGTTGTAATAGCTATGCCTTCAGGGAGTCCCAGACTATCTTGAATGGTTCGTTTGCCTCGGATGATATTGGTCATATAGTCATTGACGAACATGAGTATTTTGTCTTCGTCCACAAAGTGCTTCGCAAGATTTTCGCCCAATACAATCGCTTTTTCAGAAGGGATGTCGGGTGTAGCTTCGAGCGAGGCAGGGTTTGACAAAAACTGTCTAATTCTTTGAATCTTTTCAGAAGATGTCATTTCATCATCTTCTAACAATAGCTCATATACATCTGACATCGCTTTAGATAATCGAAGTGGTATTTCACGCTCTACGAGTGGTGGCATATCAATCGTCTGTGTAATCTCTTTGCGTTGCATCCGAGGTACAAGAAGCGTTCTGAGATCAATGTAGTCACCGTTAATGATTCGGAGGGCTAATTCAGCGTTTGACAAGTCTTTAAAATCATTCGGGTAGAGCAACCTTAGAGTCATCGCAATGTCGGAGACTTTATTGGGTGCTGGAGTCGCTGTCAATAACACTGAATACCCGTTTATAGATTCGATGTGGTCTGCAAGTTCAACGAGTTGCGACGCCCGCAGTCCTTCTTGCAGATTCTTTAATTCGTGAGCTTCATCAGCAATAAGCATATCGAAGCCCATAGACTTAAGTTTGTCTGTATATTCTTGCGTCAATCGATGGTGTGACAGTAGTACATAGTCATAGTCATCTTCTTTATATGTATCAAGTACATGTAGCGAATCTACCACGAGAACACGCGGAGCTTGGTCCTTCTTAAAATACCCGATTTGCTTGCCATCTTCGCTCACTTGATCGGATAAGTAGCCTGCCCAAGTACTAATCATTGACGGAGGAGTGACGATTAAAGCACGGCGAGCGCCAACCGTTTCTTTAGCCATAATCGCAGAAGCACTCTTACCAGTACCGGGCTCATCAGCAATGAGCATACGCCGTTTGGTGATAACTTCTCCTACGTTGATACGCTGACCGAGATCAGGGAAGGGACGTTCACCATCAATGGATGCTACAAAAGAATCGGGCTTGTCAATTTCAACAAACAGCCATGTGTAATAATCTTCAACATTATTTAATACTTGCAATAGGTTTTCGTCATTTATCTCTTCTATCTGTTCTCTTAAAAAATCAAGGTGGCTCGAAATTATACCAAGATCATCCTGTTCAATACCTTTTCTTCTTGTCGCAAGATAGTATGCTATACAGTGATTTTTAATTACTTCAACAAGACAATTGCGGAGCGTTTCGTTATTTAAAAATTCAACCGTCTTTGGCAAGTTCTCAAGATTAAGATAGCCTTTTTTAACGACAAGCGTACCAAGATAGTCTGACAAAAAACTTTTTACCATGTCGACTGGAACGCGAGTATACTCTGGACGATATTGCATAAGGATATCGAGCCCACTTTCTGGGCCAAATAATTCAACCAACATTTTAAACTCTACCGATTCAATAGAAGATTCATCTTTCATGCGATCGACAAAATTATCAAAGGATGCTTTTAGCGAACGCGCTTCCGCAATTTTAGAAGCCTGTTCTATTTTTTCTTCCACCAAACCGGACACGCGTGATACAAGTTTCGGCGACAAAAAGAAAGACGCTTCTTCGCCTCTAGGTGTACGTTTTTTAAATTCACCCATAAGCTCGTCTTCTTCAGAGATGAGTGATCGAGTCACCGATCGAACCATTGATTCATCGCATGTCAGTGCAATAGCCAGAGCTGATGCGCTACACCAGTCAGCCGGAGGAGGTGTACATGTCTCAATATGCTCAACCGCATCACTTCCAAAAAAAGGTGCATCTTGAATATACGTGACCAGTGAAGGATGCTCAGACTCTAATTGTCGAGTATAAGATAACGCTTCAGATAACGGGACATCAGGTCCTACAAATAACCGAGCAGTTTCGAACCGACTTCGAAGTAAAGTTTCATCCTGTGTTGGTTGTTGATCTCTTGTCATTATCGAATTAATTTAAAATTATGATTTAAATTATATTATAACATTTTTTATGTTTTGGCAATGTTATATTATTATTGTTGACTGCTGATTACTTATTGTTGTATAATTAGTTTTAATTATGAGCGACCAACCCATTCAGAACAGCACTGCTGAATTTAGAGAAGTATCACCACGAACTCTTGCGTTTATTGAGGCGTCCACTCGGTTAGAGCAAAGTGACGATTTGGACCAAGATAGACGTATTCAAGATCAAATTGTTACCGAAATGCTAGAAAAAGATGCAAGTACTGAACTTGTTGAAGTCGTATTACATGTCGAGCCAGAAGAAGTGAAGCTTCGACGACTTGCGATTGAAAGATTACGCGACATAGATCTCTATAAATTGGGCGTGATAACCGAGAATGACATTGCCACAAAACTCACCGAGCTTCCTACCCATATCGACTTCCGTCCTGAAGTGAGAGGATTTACTGAAAGATACTTTGAACGTATAGCTACTTATTTGTCTATGAGTAATCTGGCGGTTGAAGCAACACGCACGAGTGTAGACGAACCACAAATCTCAAGCGAACCCACACAGAATCAGGATGTAGAAGTTACTAGCAGTGTAGATAACAAGCCGAATATCGATAAACAAACGATACCCGTCCGTCTCTATAAAGATTACGCTATTCAGATTGGTGATCAGCCTCTCATTAGCTTGATTCGAGATGCGAAAGTGAAGCAATTCGGCAGTGAGTGGGAGCTTAAAATCGCCAAAGCACGCTATGACGCCCTGAAGTTTATTCATTCTTTAGATATTGAAACGCAGGAACGTTTGACAACCAATGAAATAATGCAAGCAATTCTGCCGAATGAACCAATAAATCAAACATTTATTGCGGACGTCTGGCAATTCCTAGATGAGCTTACCGACTCGAGCGGCGAAAAGCTCGTTGAAATTTGGAAAACAACGCCTGAAGCTCGACGACGTTACTACAAACCCGGCAATATGAATCTTACATTTGAAGAAGTTGAAGAATATTCTGGGTATTTTAGACCTAGCTTATTCATGTTGCCAAATGACCAAATCCTAACGGGTAGGACCGCTCATGCTGCTAACGCATTCATGCGTGCGAGCGAAGAAAAGCCGTTTCGTAATCAAGATATACCGACAAGTAACATATACACTGAAGAAGAGATGGCGAAATTGTCTAAATCTAGTTTATTAGTAAGTTCTCTTGCCTCATCACTAAGGAATGAGCTTCAAGAACTGGGTCTTGAGAATGATTTTATTATTCACAAAGTACACGACGAGTCAGGTGGACCTAGGAGCACTTCATACTGGATGGAATATACCGGACAAGACCAAGAACGATATGCTCACTTACGCACCGAGAACGTTTCAGAGCAAAACACAGAAACCGAAAGTGTGCATACAGAAAATTTACTTTGGCCTATGGAAGCGGTAGTTGCCCTCGCTGATTGGCTACATAGTCAATCAGATAAATTAGAAAAGAAAAATATTCCTCAATGCACCGTAGAGTTTACCGATGGCGATACTGAACAAATGAAATTGCCTGAAATTGACCTTTATGTGATGCTTGGCGATTTACACCGCTCAACAAAAGACCCGGAAGTATTTGAAAAACTCATCGCTACATTGCCAGAGCATGATCCGAGATGGCCGTTGATTAACTATATGCTCGATAGTGCGGATAAGGATAAAAAAGGTGGTGATATTACGGTTGTCGAGCGTATACTTGATGCGTTTCCGCATTTAGATTATCGGATTATCGAGAGTGTCCTCTTGCCGTTTAACGAGCTTAAACTAAACAGCAGCACATTTGAGCTACAGCCAAAAGATGTACAGCGAGATTTAATAGAAGATATTACAAAATCATTTTACGATGTTGTCAGGACGGCAAACGGCGTATACGGTCCACTCAATACAGCACTTGATGTTCTAACATACTTCTCATCACGCATGAATCTATTGTACCGTTCCTCTATAGAAGGCCCCGATTTTAGAACGACTACGCTACACAGATTATTCGATGAAGTGATAGCAGAAAGCTTTAATTTTGCAGTTCAAAAAAATGAAAGCTTCATGAGCCGTGTGGTAAGACGAAAATTTGAACTAGTCCTATCAAATAAAATTAAACAAGCACATTCACTATAATAGGCGTTCTTTTACGCGTTGCTCGCCCATAACTTGCATAATCGTCCAAAGATCAGGTGTGCGACTTTTTCCCGTTAGCTTTATACGGATAATTCCGGCGAAGTCTGCGATGCCACCTTTGTATTTTTCTGGGTGTTCTTTGAGCTCTTTTCTATCGAGGCAGTAGCCTGCTTGCACGGCTGCTTGCTTCATATTTTCAAACCACGTATCTTTGTCTGCCGTATGATCATAGTTCGCTAAAAATGCTTCGCACGCAGTAAAAATATCTTGTGGTTTGTATATTCCGTCCGTTTCATCATAAATTGTTGATGCGATTCTGTCCCCGAATATCTCATCATAGAAATAGCTGAATTGCTCAGGAACATCCGACCACTTCGCCACGTCTTTACGTGGTTTCTCGCCACCACGCTCAATAGACAACACGCTATTTGTATAATCAACGTCTTTCATCATCGCAGTAAAGAGGGCAGGGTCGTGCAGTTCAGTCCAAGAAAGAACAGATTGGTTGAATTCTTCCTGTGACAAGCGAGCAATTTCATCCTTGGCGTAATCCTCGACCTTTTTCATATCGAGCAATGGCGAACGTGATGCTTTTAGCTTCTCAATACTGAAAGGAAAATCGATCAACGAAGAATCTGGGTGCTCGAGATACCACTCTTCAAAGTTTGAGTTTGCAAGTCCAAGCAAATACGCCTTAACACTCTTCAGGGGGTAGGCGAGCTTGAGCCAATACGCGACGTCTGCTTCTGGGTCTTTTCGCTTGCTCAACTTCCTTTTTCCGCCACCATTTGCATCAAGGATGGAGATGACGGGTGTATGCGCGTACCGGAAACGAGGGACATTCAGTGCATCACAGAGCTCAAGATGTAGTGGGGTAGACGGGAGCCATTCTTCACCGCGCATAATAATCGTTGCCTTCATGAGGAAATCGTCAACCACATGAGCAAGATGGTATGTGGGCAAGCGGTGCTCATCAGATTTTATGAGGGGCACATCAAGATCATTTTCCGGTAGTTCAAGATGACCCTTTAGAACATCATCAAAAGCAACACGCTTTTCATGTGACCCAAAAGATTTGAAACGTAGTACGAATGGCTCGCCAGCATCGAGCATCGCTTCTATATCTTCGTCAGGACGATCACGCCAGAGCGCCCAGTCGCCGTAATAGCCCGGACGTTGCTTATTGGTTTGCTGGTCTTTCACCGCCTCTTGCAACTGCACTGAGGTTGCAAAACACGGATAAGCGCGGTCTTGTTGCAATAAATCAAGCGCATAAGCCATATAAAGTGATTGTCGCTCGCTTTGAATATAGGGTCCGTATGCTCCAGTTTGTGAACCATCAGGTTTCAAGCCTTCATCTGTTTGTACTTCAAAAGCTTGCAACTGCTCAGTAATAAGCTTTTGCGCTCCTTCAACTTCGCGCTTTTTATCAGTATCTTCAATGCGCAACATCGAAACTCCGCCACTTTGATGCGCAACGAACTGACAAAGTTGAGCCGTAAATATCGTACCGATATGAACGAATCCGGTTGGAGAAGGGCACAGCCTCGTTACTTCTGCGCCAGCAGACAAATTCCGAGCGGGATACATTTGTTCTATTTCTTGGCGCGTTTTCAATACTTCACCTTGCAAGAGAATAGATGCAATTTTGTCTTTAAGTGCTTGTTTCATGAACCCTATTGTAACACCGTGTTGTTTTTCATGGTAAAACAACGTACAATTAGCGTAATCAATATGGACTATGACAAAGATAAAAATTATGGCGAAGTAGTGAAGCCCCCTGAAGAGCGTGTACCGTTTGATGTGACAAAAAAACATCGACGCTTTTCTTTATCCGGGATTTCATTCAGCACAATTCGGACCACCTTATTTCAGAGACCTACAAAAAAGCATCTCATAGCTGTAAGTGGTATCGCTGTGGCCGTGCTCGTCATTGGCATTGGGGGACTACGATTGTTTGGTCCAAAGGCTGCAGCTCCAAATCCAGAGCCCGTGGTGACTTCTAATTACGTTCCGCCTGAAGCTCCAAAATTCTACTCGCCACTAACGGGGATTGAGGTATCAGAAGAGTTGACTAAGCGAGCAGTAACAGGTGTCATGATAGAAAATAGTGTTGATGCTCGACCGCAAGCTGGGCTCATCGATGCAGGGGTCGTTTTTGAAGCGATTGCTGAAGGAGGCATAACTCGTTTTCTCGCACTCTTTCAAGAGGCTCAACCTGACTATATTGGACCTATCCGATCCGCGCGACCATACTATGTGCGATGGGCTGCGGGATTCGATGCCGCGTATACCCACAGCGGCGGAAGTCCTGAAGCATTGGCAATGATACAAACGCTTGGCGTTAAAGACATGGACCATGGGACATACGGCGATCGATTTTTTGACCGTGTCAGTAACCGTTACGCACCACATAATGTTTACACGAGTATGGCTCGCCTAGATCAATTACGTGCAGAAAAGGGCTTTAATTCAAGTGATTTTACACCTTTTAAGCGTATACGCACCGATGAAGACAATAAAAACGATAAAACCCCGGCAACTTCGATATCTTTTGATATATCAAGTCCACTCTACGACACGAGTTATAGCTATAATTCAACAACTAAAACGTATGACCGCACTCTCGCCGGCACACCACATACTGATGAGAAGTCTGGTAAACAGCTTAGTCCAAAGGTAGTGGTTGCTCTCTATATGGATTACAGCATTCACCCAGACGGTGTCCATAGTGTCTATGGCAGTATCGGAAGTGGCAAAGCGGTTGTGTTTCAAGATGGGGTAGCGAGCGATGCGACATGGGAGAAATCCACCGAGACAGGGAGCCTATCAATTAAACGCACAAATGGCAAAAACTTTCCTCTAGAGCCTGGACAAATCTGGTTTACGGCGATTCAGGATGGGCGGGTAACGTATAACTAGATAAGGGTTGGGATGGATTATTCGCGTCAATTTCTGAGACAATTACTTCTACCGTTTGGCGTACTTAATTTGCTAGCCATATTCGGATCAATTGGTGCATGGAAATTGTATATCTATGCCTTTCCGAGCGATCACCTGCTACAGCGCGTTTGCTGGGGGCTCACAACGCTCATACTTTCAGGCATTGCGAGTTTTATCGCTATTAAAATTGCATTTAAACCGCTCGGAACACTCGCGGACATTATTGTTTTTGCAGGCCACAGCAAACGGGGCGGGGTAGCACCACGACCAGAATCGTTAAGAGTTGGTCGAGATCTCGTAACCACACTTTCGGGTCAAATATATGATATGGCGAGCATGGCAGACCATTCAGAGGAAATAGCAGAATCAACCAGTCTAGAGAAACCTCAAGCAGCCCCATCAAAAAGTAGCAATATTGTCGAACATTTACCCCTTCCATTATTTGGGATTGATTCAAATCAAATTATTACGAGCTATAATCAAACCACACTCGATTACTTCGAATTAAAAGAAGAAGACCTATCCGGTAAGCCACTATATGATGTAATCAAGCTCGTATTTGGCGAAGAAGAAACTTTTGAAGCTTGGCTTGCTGACCGTCAAAAAAATAGCTTAAAAGATGTGAGAATTTGGGAAAGAACAAAACATGTCGGCCTCGAAGGAAACACACTAAAACAGTTTGACCTTGCTGCCAGTTATAACAAAGCAAGCACTGATGGGAGTGAAACGGTGCTACTTTTCTTTGACAGAACCAAGACATACGCTCGATACGATCAAGAAACGAGCTTTGTCGCACTTGCTGTTCATGAACTGCGGACACCGCTGACAGTTATGAAAGGCTATATAGAAGTATTTGAAGATGAAGTTGGTCCACAACTTACACCTGAACTCAAGAGTTTCATGCATAAAATGCAAGCAAGTGCCCAGCAGTTAACCGCTTTCGTCGCGAATATTTTAAACGTTGCGAGAATTGAAGAAAATCAACTAGTTCTGAAATTGCAAAAATACGATTGGCATGAAATTGTTAAAAGTGCCGTTGAGGATTTATCGCTTCGCGCAGCAGTTTACGGGATAAATATCGAGATGCAGATCGACCCAACTCTGCCGCCCGTTGCTGTCGACCGCATAAGCATCCATGAAGTCATCAATAATCTTGTAGATAATGCGATTAAGTATTCAGGCACTTCGACCCGCATAACCATAACTGCTCAGATGAACAAAGAGGGGCTAGTGGAAACGAACGTGCGTGATTATGGCTTAGGTATCCCACCGGCAGTAGTGCCTGACCTTTTTAAGAAATATTACCGAAGCCATAAGAGTCGCGTACAAGTCTCTGGAACGGGGCTCGGCCTTTACCTGTGTAAAGCACTAGTAAATGCACACGGGGGCAATATATGGGTACGAACTAAAGAGAATGAGGGGAGTATGTTTAGCTTCACTATTCAGCCGTACGACCAGATGAAGCATGAAGAATCAGAAGGCAAGGATGGTATCATGAGAGGAGCACATGGGTGGATAAAAAACCATTCGCTCAATAGGCAATAAATATGAAATCATCAGATATACAAGTAGCTAAACAGCCTCAGACGCAACCGACTATTCTCATCATTGAAGATGAGCGGTTCATATCAGAACTCTACACTCGTGCATTAACAAACGCCGGTTACTATGTCGTCACCTCGAATGACGGTGAACTTGCACTCAGAGAAGCGGTGACGCATCATTACGACGTCATACTCCTTGATATTATGCTTCCGACTATGAATGGAGTCGACTTACTTTATAAAATGAAAGATGAGCATGTTCGACCCGCTATGACTAGTAAAATAATCATCACTACTAATCTCGATCAAAAAGAAGAAACACGACAGAAAATAGAGTCTATGGCAGATGGATATTTAATTAAAGCAGAAATAACACCCAAAGAGCTCGTGACGTATGTGAATCAAGTAATCGGACGTTCGTTGTTATAGGGAAAAGTCACGAACAGAGACTATTTACAATTATTATATTTTGTTGTATTATTATATTATGAAACAGCGACCAATGACGGGCTCCGAAGCCCTATATCTTAGTGATACAAATATACCGGCTGCAATCGAGCAGTTTAAAATTAGTGGCGATAGCATTGACCGTCAATTAAGTGAGCTCGGTATTGGTACTTTTACGCCGATAATCGAGCAAGAACCCCCAGTTGTCCCGCAACCAAAACTACCCATTGACGAATTACTGGCGCAAGTAGGGGTGCGCGTGAGTGAAGCTGAATCACTCGCTGCTAGTAAGGAAGCGACTCGAAGGTTCATGTTAGATTTACACGTTATAGAAACGCGTTCGCAACATATTTCTAAGTTTGATAGACTGCGACAATTTGTAACCAAAAACGTCGCGCGTTTGGAAATGAGAGAAAAAGTATCCCAGACGAGTGAATCACTACGCTCGATGAGAAAGAGTACAAAAAGGGCAACCGCAGCTGTAATCTTACTCGCTGGCATATCTGGAATTCTTATCGGCAATAATGGCGAGGCAGATGAGACGCCTACTGAACGCCACGTAGAGGAACAGGCGGTGGTGAACCCAGCGCTAGTCGGTAAACTACCCAAACCATTTACAAATCATTCAGATGCACCTTCAGTATCACCTGAAATCACGACTTCAGAGACCAGGGATAACCAAGCTAGTAACGATAATCTATTAAATGATGACAGCCTCTACAAATCACTTTATGCAAACCCCGTAGAAACCGCTTTTAACATAGAATCTCTACCGAAGGATTTACTACCTTCCACCCTTATTAATCAGATTACTGAGAAATTCCATATTGATTATGACTTTCTAATGAGCGAGAGTTTGCGACACTTCAGCGTTCAAATGGAACAACAATATTCACTAAAACCGGACTCTATGATTTGGGTACAAGGCAGAATTATTAATCCTACGGAAAATGCTGCTTTCATTAAGACCATAGTCAAGACAGCATCTCAGCTAGTCGTTGCCTGAAAAAGTGTTGCTTCCAAGCAAAAAACAGCGTATATCTAGCTACATATAAACACGAGTAGCATGACGAGGGGCACCGCAGATGAAATTAGGGCGTAAGAAACAAACTGAAGAAGCACAAGCGCTCACAGCGACCGCCGAAGCACCTGATGAGAGTACACAAGAAGACCATCTAGACACGACTCACCCTGCTGACCACACTGAAATTACGCATTCAAAGAAGAAATCACTTTTAAAGCGTGTACTCAGCTCGATTACTCGGTTTTTTTCATACGCGACGCCAAAAGGGATAAAGCGAGCATTTGCAGAACGGGTAATCTTAGCAATTGTATTTTATGTAATCGTCCTTGTCTCATTGGGCCTTGCCGTTGTACCGACGACTCGCTATAAATTGGCATCTTACATTATTGAACGCCCTTATATGCTTACACTTCTTGACGAAGAGACAAATAAACCAGTCACCGAGGCGACCGTAGAGATTCACGGTATTAACTTGAAAACAGACAGCAAAGGTGAAGTTACCTTTGAAAAACTCCCCGTTGGTAATCTTGAAGCCCACATCACAAAATCCAACTACGAATCTCGCACGCAAAAATTCTTATTGCCAATAAAGGGGAATGCCTCAGCGACGTACAAGCTTAAAGCTACTGGGCGACAGGTCACCGTGCTCATTCGAGACTACATTTCGAAACAACCCGTATCAGATGTATACCTTACCAGTGATGGGTTCGAAGCAAGAAGTGATGCAAATGGTCTGGTAAATGTAGTGGTGCCAATAGGTAAAACTTCAGCAACTGGGTCGGTGTCGAAGGATGGTTTTAATAAGCGCGATATCACGGTGATCGTAGTAGATAGCTTAACTGTCGACGAAAAGAATACATTCGACATCACTCCTGCAGGTAAGGTGTACATGCTTTCAAACCAGTCTGGCAAGATCGACGTGGTTAAAGCAAATTTTGATGGTTCCGGTAGAGAAACTGTTCTCGCAGGAACGGGCTTTGAAAATAATGATAATACAAGCCTATTCATTAGCGATGACAACCAGCATATTGCACTCAAATCAATCCGTAACGACAAAAAAACACCGTCTATAACGTACATTCGAGCGAGCGACGGGACAATATCGAATGCCGACGAAGGTGATGCAGAGTTCAAAATTTTTGGTTGGCAAAAAAATAAACTTATCTATCTTGTTAAGCGCAATGTTGAAAATCAGCCCCAAAGATTTAAACTTAAGTCTTATGACGCTGCTACAGGCAAGATCACCCTGCTTGACTCGTCTACCTATAGCACTAGCGCCTGCAGCTACTATACTACATGCATAGAAGAGACATACATCTCATACGCAACTCTCTTAAAAGATGGGATAATATACTTCGTAAGATCATATAAAAGTGGTGAAAATAACAAGTATACATTGAAGCAGGTTCAGAATGATGGTCAAAATAAGAAAGATATTACCCAGTACGAGTCTAGATACGAACGAGATTCCTACAATTATGTCGATGATGAGTCACTCTATTCATATGATGGTCAAAAATCGAACTTCATAGTGTCGACCGACTGGGAAGGCGGTTTTAAATTATACGAAGTGTCATTCAATGGACAGCCTGTAGAAGTGAGCGATGAATCAGTAAAATCTGCTTGGCGTAATAACCGACCACAGGCAAGAATATATAGCCCTGATGGTGCAAAATCGCTATGGTCCGAGCAACGTGACGGGAAGAACGTCCTATTCATAGGCGACTCGACCGGCCAAAATGGCAATGAAATTGCTCGTCTCGACAAATTCACAATAGTAAGCTGGGCAACAGACTCCTATATTTTACTAAGCAAAGAAGGAAAAGAGCTCTTTATTATGAGCATTTTGGGCGGAGAGCCGGTAAAGGTAACTGATTATCTCGCATCTACAACTAATGATTGGTACTTCGGATATTAGAATAAAGTCGCATAGACGACCCTTAAGTATTTTTCAAAACACATACATGACTCCATAGGTTACGCACCGTAATAGTTGATCGGTTTTCAAATCGCCATCCTTTTGTCAAGTAACTATGTTACAGACAGTACCAATCGAGTATACTTATGCTTATATGCCTCAATATAAGCTCACCGATGTTTCACACGAAACACCGAGTATACTATCCTTAAAAATGCAGCGCTTAGAAAACGAGCAAGCAATTTCGTTTCAACCTGGTCAATACGCCACGATAAGTTACCGAAAGGGCATGAGGCCCTCTGCAGTTCGTTGTTTTTCTATTGCAAGTACACCCACGGACCAAGATCATCTTGAACTTGGTATACGAGTCGGAGGCAAATTTACTCATGCACTTGAACGATTAAACGAGGGCGACATCGTCACTATAGACGGACCATATGGCAATTTTATTTTTGATTCAATGTCAGATACCGATGTAGTCATGTGCGCAGGTGGCATCGGTATTACGCCGTTCATGAGCATGATGCGTTATGCGACAAAACTTGATTTACCCAATAATATACACCTTCTTTTTAGCGCCAGAAGCCAGGACGACATTCCATATTTTAAGGAGCTGGAACGAATAGCTCATGAAAATAAAAACATAAAGATAACATTTGTAATAGATAGTGGCCCTACGGATAAAATTAAACATCCTTTTCATAGTAAAAACGGGAGAATTGACGAAAAAATCTTGCTCGATGTTCCTGTAGAACGATTATCAAGCACTTCTTACTTTATTTGTGGTCCGCCTCCTTTTATGAAAGCGGTGGTCAAAACGCTCCGTACTCACCGCATAGCAGATCACCGAATAGTGACCGAAGCTTTTAGTCAAGGTCCGCATCGTCAAACTGGGAGGTCACGAGCATGGCCTGCAAATATTTATGCGCTAAGTGCGGTAGGGCTCGCTGTATCAACAGTGCTTATACTGACTAAGGACATGCTCAAGAGCATACCACAGACTATGCTTCCTAAGACGCTTAAATCTGATACTCAAACAGCGACAAGACAATCTGAAGTAGACGCGCTCGTGCAGACGCTTGAAAAGAAACTCGCAAGCTCAGAAGAATCACCGACAATTGCCATTGCAAACCAAGAAGTAAAAGATGCCGAGACAAAAAAAGCGGAAATTGAAGCAGAAAACGAAAGACGAAGAGCAAGCGCATCATCAAAAACGTATACTCCTAGTTATGCAACTCCTACACCGACGCCGACGCCTAGTCCCACTCCCACTCCAACCCCAGCTCCTACACCGACGCCGAAACCGACACCCACTCCTTCTCCTGTTTGCACGACTAATGCCAGCGGAGTTACCACATGCAATTAGTGAGTTACCAAGACATGCAAATTGCACTCGGTTCGCAGTGCAGTCTCGTGCTTGTGGGGGATTTTTCACAACAGAGTGCCGATAGTATCTTTGCTGCTTTATGGCTGTACATATACAAATTCGAGCAACGATTTAGTCGATTTCTTGAGAAAAGTGAACTTTCACTTATCAATAGGAATAGTGGCAAGCCTCATTATGCTTCGAAGCAAATGATTCAGCTATGTATGCGCTCGCTGGACCTCTCACGGCAAACCGAAGGATTGCACAACCCGTTTATTTTACCCGCATTAATTAAAACTGGTTATGCTCACAATAGCTTAATTATGCATCGAGACGATTCACTTCCTGAATACCATGGTACCCGTATCGCACAACCAACTGAACTTCACGTGTCACCATCAGAATCTATCGTTACAATACCATCTGACGCTTCACTGGATTTTGGGGGAATCGGCAAAGGATATTTGGCGGATGTGCTTGCAGACGAGCCAGCAATTCAAAAACTAAAAGGTTACTGGTTTTCGATAGGCGGAGACATTGCTGGGGCAGGGACGGACGAGTCTGGCAATCCGTGGAGAGTGCGCATTCAAAACGCCCATCAAAAAGAACAGACACTTACATTTGAAATACATCAGCAAGATTCGTTTCATATAGCGACATCGGGAACGATAGAAAAGACAGGTTTAAAAAACGGGAAACCGTGGCACCACATCATCGACCCCCAAACAGGGCAAACCGCAGATTCAGATACGCTCCTTGCAACCGTTTCGGCTCACTCAACCGCAGAAGCGGATGTGCTTGCAACATCAGCGATTATCTTAAGCTCAAAAAAAGCACTCCCTTTTTTAAGGCGTCATGGAGCTTTATCAGCGTTATTACAGCTCAGAGATAGATCAATAATGGGGTTTGGCAATATATATGACCAATATATTGCATCACGTTTAGAACCAACAAGGAGTGTATCGCAATGAAAAAAACGACGAAATTTATCGTAGCGCTTACTTTATTTATGGCTTTTATATTTGGTTCACTTACCTACGCTCAAGCTGCTCAACAAAGCAATATTACAGTCGAAACATTACCTGGACCAAGTGTTTCTCAACAGGTAGTGACGACACTCCGACATAGCTGGCCATGGTACGTAGTTCGAGGAAGCGGTATTATAGCAGCACTATCTATGATTATTCTGATGCTCAGTGGAATTGGTCAAATAACTGGCAAAACCTTTCGCTTTCTTGACCCATTGACTGCATGGGCTTCGCACCGAGCGCTCGGCATTATGTTTGGCGTGTCTTTACTGCTTCATGTGGTTGGGTTACTTTTTGACACCTACTTAAAGTTCACGATTCTCGACGTGCTCATACCATGGCGTTCTTCCTTTAAACCTGTGAGCATAGGTTCGATTCATCTCGGCTCACTTCCAATTGCACTTGGTATTATCGCATTCTACGTATGTATTGCGATCGTAATAAGTTCAATTATTTGGATAAGTAAAAAAGCACGGCTCTGGAAAATCCTTCATGTGTTGTCGTATGAAGCAATGGTCATGGTTTTTTTCCATGTATTATTGATTGGAACGGATTTTGATACTGGTTTACTTAAGATCTTATGGATTCTCAGCGGTATTATTGTCGGTCTGCTTTCACTGCAACGCTCATGGAGGTCATTCACTGCATGAACTTACCTGTAAAAACAAAACAACGTGCAATTGTTAGTTTGCTTTATCTCGGCTTCATCATGGTCGCACTTTATGCTCTTTACGTGGTGGGCAACCGTATACAGACTCGTGCGCTCCCTTCAGGTAGCATTCAAATCTCTACTGAATATTCAAAATACCTTGTAGGTGATGAGGTCAAATTTACGATTACGAATAACTACAACGGGGCAATTTACTTCGATATTCAATGTCCTGATGAACCACTTGAGGTATACCGTCTCGAAAATGAGGTTTGGAAACAGATACATGATAAACGTAACAAGAATTCCTGTAAAAAAATCGATCGTTCAATAAAAATACCCGGTAACAGCTCTGTGACAAGTAGTTTTAAGCCATGGGAAGATTTATTTGCAAAAGCCGGTACTTACCGTATTGTTGCGTACGTTGATTATTACGGCTCGCTTCCTTATACGGATTTTGAAATCATCGAAAAACCCACTATACCTGAAATTCCGGCGCTGATCGACATCCCAGCTTCGAGTTCTTCAAATAGTGATTCGTCATCGCCAACTTCAACAACTGAATCAACCTCGAATGCCACTCAAGATGCGACTACAGATAATTCAGACGTTGAAGACACAACGACTAATACAGACACCGGATCCGCCTCAAAATCTCAAACCATAACGATACAGGGCGGGGGGAGTATTACAGTAGACTATACATCATCAACAATAACGGTTAAATCAGTGAACAAACCCTCTGGTTATAGTTCATATGAACTGAGTGGCAATGGTAGATCGACTGTCGATATTACCTTCAAGGGTGGTGAAGAAGAGATGCAAGTAAAACTTTCGATTAGAAACGGGGTAGTTACTTCCCGCACTGAAATAGACGATTAGTTTGTATAAATCGAATTCTTAGCATGACTTACTTGCAATATAAACAAAAATTTTAATATAGTTTTTCTTAAGCGTAATATTGTAGTTAATGGAAGCAATTCTACAAAAACTAGACAGACTTAATATTTTTACAAAAATACTTATTTGTATTGTTATTGCTTTTATTCCGGTCATTAACGTCATTGCGTTTATGGTATTTTCTTTGAAACTGATTAAAAAACATAAGAATAGCCTCTATAAATATCGGTACTACTTCATACCAATAGTGCTGAGCGCACTTCAGGGCTTTGCATTTTTATTCTTTGCGGGTCTCGCCTCAACATCGAGTCGAACCGAGGAAAATATATTGTTTGCCATAGCAATTATTTGCTTCGCAAACATATTCATAATTATAAAAACTAGAGCACGCATGAGTGTCTTAAGCCTGACAACTGCATCACTCACACCTACGATTCTATTAATAGTGAGTGCATTATTTATCGACAGCTAGACGCAGTAACATCACTATAGGTCGTGCACAGCAAAATGAGTCAAGTCCTAAAGCATTACATAGTACTAAGGATTCCACTTCTAACGATAGCCCTATCAGTAACGCAGCTAGTCGACGCAAGAACTCTTCGAGGATTGACGTGCTCCATTTAATACGATCCTTTTGGGTTTGGAGGTGCACATGTTACGTCAGTTGCTCGTATTATTCTGTTTCCAAAACTAACCATATTAAAACTATCTGCAAACAATAATGCGTATTTGCCAGCCTGGGACATTCTATTATCCCTCGCCACATTGACACCTATATCTCTTTGCCATTCAAGTTTTGAATCCATTGCAGAAGAGCCACCATAATTAGTAGTTTGCACACGAAGATCATCTGGTCTTATACGGTCAAAAGCTCGTCCTACATGCATTGAAACAACATCTCGAAACCAATGACGTATGGTAAATAAATCATCATACATTGTCGCGAAAGCGCTATTGAGTGGTATTTTCACAACTCCTCCAAGACGATTGTAATTATGATTGTTATAGAGGCAACCAGCAATTCGACAATCACTATCGGCACTCCAGCTGCGTATTATTCGATCAGCTGCTAAAAGTCCACTTACTATCTTGACTCTAGAAGTCGGAGCATCGGAATGAATTTCATCTAAAAATAGTGTATTAAGAAAGTTAATACATGAATCTGGGTAAAAACCTGTAGAAACTTCAAGCATCACACTCACTAAGTTGGGTTGCTGCGATTCAAGCTCTTTCCAAGCTAGCATAAAATTATCGTGAGTTAATGTGAATGCGCTTAAGCCCGCTTCTACAGCGGCTTCATCAATCATGCCCTTTTCTGGAGTACCAGGAAGGTGATCGAGTAAATGAATACTGCCCAAGGTGCTCCTGTCCATAATATCCTGGGGCACTACATTTCTTTCGATATTTGGGTCTGAGTACATCGTTTCTTGGGTTAGATGTCTTTTTCTATTTCTTTCTTTTAGTCTGTAGAATGGTTGATATGATTCGTGGCTGTGAAGCGATACGTCCATGATAAGTTCCTTTGCTTTATTAAATAAAAAACCCCCTCGGACGTAACGAGGGGGTTATAAGTCAAAGTAAAAATACGTTACGTCCGGAGCTTCGTAACGGTCTTCTTGATTGAATTAGCAGTAATAATGAAAAGATTCATAAACCTACTATACTATATATCTATTTCTAATGCAACTTTCTGTGTTGAAGGTATACAGTTGCATTTATGTATGAAGGATGATATAATATATACATTATGAGTTATGAAGTTGCACCAAACTACGAGCGAATATTACCTCCGGAACTATCTGGTGGTCGTATTTTTGAAGAAGAATATGTTCCAACTCCGGGTACCACCCATGTAGTTTCATTCTTATTAGGAGTTCCGAATACGCTCAGCGATGCAACGATGAATAGAAATGGTGTGAAAGGCTTATTGTCTCGCAACCTTGGCGACGATCTTTACATGCAGGCTATTGCAGATGACGAAGCAGGTTCCCGTCTTCTAAGAGCATTCGATACTGATATTTTAGTTTCCGAACGATACGATTTTACTGAAGCATTGAGACTAACAGATAGTTTAACCAATTTCATACTAAGCAAAAAAGATGTTGGTGCAGCGCTTAATTCTAAAGAAACTGAATTTATTGAAAGAAGAAATGGAATCGCATTAGTTGCCTCGAAATTAGATGAGGAGTTACGGAGAGATTATCGAAAGAATCCTGTTGTGGGTGTTCGTAAAGATGAGACTGGATATTCGATATGCTCAAGTGAGCCTTGGAGCGACGATACCCTCCATATAGCTGAACGAGTTGATGAAATTAATGCACATGCACTTATTGGTGCCGCACGCGGAATAATTACAGAATCTGTAGCCGTCAACTTGGGTGCCCGTCGAACTGTCGATGTAAGTACCGATGGATTAGATCGAGAAGCTATCTTAAGAGCGATAGATTTTAGAGATGGGATTACAAATCGAGCAAACATGTCGGATATACTGGCACTTGCAGCTGCTGAGTTAAGGGATGGCCTTTCGGTCATAGAAACGAGCTCTGAAGTTGGCGCATTGTGTGTCCGAGTTGCGTCAGGCGCGATAAGGCAGCAGGAGGCTTGGAGAGGTAGTCAGACAGTACTAGAACTCCCTTGGTATTCTATAGTAAGTTCCGGTGGCATGGATCAAAGCTAGTCAGATTATTGCTTAGAATTTTACTTGTACTCAGCATAAAAATAAGAAACCCAGCAGCAGCTGGGTTTTTTGGTAAGCATAAGAAGAATACTGAGGTATTTTCTGCCTATTTGTCTCTAAGAGCGTCGGGTGATTGGCGACTCCCCGCGAGCAAAGCTCGCTTGTATGGAGTTCGACGCTCCCTAGAGGAAGCCAAGAAAAAAGACCAACACTTTGCTGATCTTTTTTCTTGGTGAGCCTAGTAGCGGAAAACTGGGACCTTATCCGTGAGGAGCTGTTGCGTTGGTACAACGTACTGATTGGCGGACAGATGTCATTATCTATCCCTAATGCTACTTGGACCTAACACCAGTCAACTGCGTTACTAGAACTATGCCGTGTAATCGACGTCATCCAGCTCGTACTTTACATATTTTTTCTTGTAGGCAACCTTGTCGCCTTCAAGGTGACGAATAACCTCACGACGCATCTCTTCGTTGTCCATGGAGCCAGCCATGCAATAACACTATACCTGTTCGGTTACAGCTAACCCTGCGACTCATTCACCTGGGTGAGGTTTAAAAGGAGGACAGCGGGCGTGCCGACAGCTTCATACCTTATTGGTACACCAGAGAGATCATGCTTCAAAAGATGTGTACCAATAGCTTTAGATACTCTCTCCATTTGTTCAGCATGTAATACTCCCACAATAACGCAACGATCTTGTTCGACGTCGGGAACTACTTGCCCTTCATGGAGGTTAACGCCTCCTAAGCTTATTTCATTTACACCTCGCGTACGAAATGGGTGCCATCTACTATAACGGACAATCGATTCATAGGCTACTCGGGCTTGTTTTTTGCTTGCCATAATAAAAGTATAACAACGTTTAAGCGTAATAAGTAGCATACTCCACGCTACTTTTATAAAGCATCTTCATTGTTTTATTGTGGAGCTTATTTTGAACATAAAATTTATAGAAAGAATATAAAGTAATGCTTTTCAGTCAATCCCAGTCGGGAGGTAAAACGGCAGGATCACCAACTCGATTTTCTACCAAACATGGGGGTGGTGGTCCAAAAGTTGCGCGTATGACAAAACCTGGCCTACTAGTCGCCATCTCTAAGAGCTCTAACTGCGCATCGACACGCTGTATGTCTACTGCATCCTTGATTGCTCTCGCTAATTCAAGGTCCGTCATAGCAGCAATCCTAGGTGAATTCTCGCCTACATTTTCAAAATCAGCATCCGTCATAGAACGAATATA
>DAOLHH010000011.1:0-2866 GCA_035329185.1 Candidatus Saccharimonadota bacterium
GACCTACGAGTAGCAATGGCTTTTTTGAACGTCTTCTCGAGTATTTTTGCGTGCTTCGATACATCTCATCAATAGTATAGCGTGAAATAGTTTGTTTACGTCTTTTGTACGCATGGTTGTTTGCTATTATTGGTTCAACATAACTAAGAAAGAGTGACAATGAACGATATTACTCACGAACAGGAACCATACGATTATCTTGATGAGTTAAGACAATTCGGAATTGTGGAAGCTGAAATGTCTAAAATGTCTCAGTATTGTGAGGGTATGAATTACTGTGTTATTTCTTACGAAAACCATGGCCAAATAGCCTTGCGCATCTACGCATTAGAAAGTAGCTCAACAGCTGGGCCAACCATTGATGTTGAATATCGGGACGGTCGGTTCAATGATTTAGTTTCATTGCTTCTAAAACCTGATGGGAGTGTTGAAGGCGAGAGAATTGGAAATTTACACCATAAAAATGGTTATGTGCATCAGTTAACAAACCCGTCGACGTTGCAACGTAACGCGCGTAAGATCCTACAATTTATCGATGATAATGATGTTTATGCTAAAAATCCCTAACCTGTCCAAAAGCGATGCGGTCGAGGATTTCTCCTGACATATCCATCATGCTAGCCGGAGTCACGACGAACTCACCGTAGCGATTATTGATTGCATCGACGGCGTCTGAGACTCGCTTTCGCGACCCAACACTTCGAATATCGGTCGCGACCGTTTTTATCCCCTGTTTCTTGTTACTTATTTCATTTTGCTTAATATCAAAGATACTAAGCTGTTCTGGCTCCCAATCGTGCAAGTCAAAGACGTGCACGCTCATAATCTTGACCTTGGCAGGTATCTCCGCTTGATGAAGTAGGCGCTTTGCGGCGTCATAAATATCAGGGGTAGAATACAGACGATAGTGCACTTTTTCGCCATGGTGCCATGAGCGGATGTTGTGCATATTCTCAAAGGAGCTCGGGCCATCCCACATAGGATAGTCCGACGCAAAGCCAATATAGAGATGGATACCTCCGGCATACAGATTGTTTCTGCGCAGGCGTCTGCCGGTTTTTTCACACAGTTTGATGAGGAGGCGTTCGAGTTTTTCCATATCAGTCGTCTTATCGCTGAGCGCATATTGGTGTCCGATACTCTTGCGACTAAATTCTACGTTATCTATCTCGTGCCCACGCAGGCGTAAATACCAGTAGTAGCCAACGATACTTTTGAATACTTGCTTGCGAAGGAGCGAGAGGTCAGCATTCAAAAAATCGAGTGGGGTAAAGATGCCGGCAGTCCAGAGACGAGTACGATAGCGTGTATTAATGCCGGGCAGGTCTACCAACTTCATATGCTCATAGTGAGCATGGAGGTTTGCATAATCTATCAAGGTCATGCCGTCAGGTTTATTGAAGCCCGCAGCATATTTTGCAAGAAACCGATTGGTGCCAATACCAACGTTTACCGTCACCCATTCGCCTAGTGACTCAGCTATTCGTTTTTTCATCTCTAGGCCTATCATTTCCATCGCCTCATTATGGAGAAGTCGGTTCGCTTCAGATGTTTGATAATTGATGTTTGATAATTGAGAAGAGGTACGAAGAGTGTGAAGTTCTTGTATTTTAGTAGTCAGGACGGGGGATTTCGACATATCGAGTACAAACTCGTCGATGCTCTTCGGCACCACATCTGGGGTGTATTCAAGTAGTAACTCTTTGAAACGACGGTGAGCCTCACGGTATTTGGCGGGGTCTGGGGTGAGTATAACGATGTCAGGTGCAAGCGTGCGGGACTGCTCAACATTGACGCCCAGCTTCACACCCTTGGCTTTGGCTTCGTAGCTGGCGGCAAGCACAAAGCCACGAGGTGTATCGTAGGCAGCAACTCCTACTGGTCGACCACGAAGAAGCCGGTTGGCTTGTTGCTCGATGATTGCAAAACAGGAATTAAGGTCTATGTGCATGGTATAGGGAAGACCAGTATTTAGCATATGGCATGTGACATGTGTCAGAGATGTATCAGATTTCATAGAGTAGATACCTTTCTTGGATTTAGCATTTTACATTGACCATTTGGCATTCTTCATAGACCCTTCAATTAGTCGGGCAGTCGACATAGGTAGTGCTACGCTAGGGTGCGCTGGTTGCCACGTTTGGGAGTGTATTCCTGAGGAAGGTAAATTCAGCTGCGATACCGAACAAGCCCTATTTTTGGGTTGCCCCAATTGTATTAACAGAGACGCTTGTTGAGGAAATATTGTATTTTCTTTCATAGTATGATATAATTAAAAGATAGTATTAGTTAGTAACTCTGGAGTCCATATGAATTTAAAAGACTATGAAATGATTAACGCTACCGATGAAGTGATTTGTCTTACGAGGCCGACAGAAGGCGAAGATCTTAAATATGTAACTATTGCAGGCAAACTTGACACTATCGCCGAAGCAGACCCAGCTCGTGTACTCAATACTCTCAGAGCTATAGGGTTACTTCATAGAGAAGGGTCAAGTGATTTTGGTTTTTCAGGGCCTAAACTTAAACCAATAGGCTTCACTGGTCCAAGTAGTCACTCAATTGTTTTTGAAGACACTAACGTTCGGTGATACTAATTTAGACTTTCAGTTACTCTTCTGCTCGGCGCAGCGCTGGGCTGAATGGTTAATAATGTTCAATAGAACAGCACATCTGAAACATAATACCTGTAGCATTTCTGCCTCATGCCACCCGATGCATGTCTACGTATAATGTGCTTGCGTCTCGCCTGCGAATTGGTACTCTTCCAGCGTCCAGTTGAGGGTGCTTGCATCAAAGAGAAGCTTAAAATAGACAGCCTCGTCCTTCGTGGCCATTGAAAAATGGTGTAGGGTGGTCGCACCTT
>DAOLHH010000011.1:2966-18900 GCA_035329185.1 Candidatus Saccharimonadota bacterium
TCGGTGTTTTATCTTTATGCTGGAGGGGGCTACAAGACCACAGTTAGCTACTAAATGCTACACACTATCATTAGAGTTGAGGCATAGGGATGCCGGTTTTTTCAGAGACTTCTTTCGCCCATTGAACGAGGCGTGCAAATTGCGCATCTCGCGCGGTATTTTCCGTCTCCATATCATCAAGTCGTTTTGCAAAGCTATCAACAGTGTTAATGAGTTTATCTAATGAATCCTTAATGTCTTGAATATCTTTTTCGACGCGATTAAAGCGTTCATCGACTTGTTGCATAAACGTTTGCATGACGCCCAGTATCTCGTCGGTTTGTTTAGAGAGGGCTGTGCTAAGCGTCTGCTCAAGTTGCTTTTGTGTGACGTAATCACTCATAGCCATTATTGTAGCACTTTCTGGAGAGGCCGATAGATGTCGAGGCTAAGATCAAGCTCTTTTAGAATATCCCCGATTGAATCCATGCCAGTCTTTTTTGGTTCTGGGGCTGGTTCGGTGTCTGCAAAGCTTAGTTCCAGCTGAGCTATTTCTTGCGCTTTTTTGGTTTCAGCCTCTAAAGCGTTTGTTATCTTGCGACCGTTTTCTTCGATTAGTTCGCCAAAGTAATAGATTTTCATAAGATTCTACTCCAAGTTTTAAGCTGTTAATAAGAGAGAAAAGGGTGCAAAAAATCAGACGTCAATCTGTTTTATTGCATCTTTTTGATCAGTTTAACGCTCACACTGTCAACGGTTTTTATAGAACTAATTTTGTCTGTGCAGCTCGGGAAGAGCAGCCGGCACGTCGAATTTATTTCGTACGTCCCGCGCGATGAGAAACCCCGAAGGGGTGTCTTATGAGCGACAGCGATTTAGCTAGCTTGCTTGAAGTAGGCATCCGGCTAAAAGATAGGCAGATGGCTACGAATGCGATAGAGCCTGCGAGGAGGAATTAATCGTTTCCGAATAAAGCCCTCACACAACTTATCTACAGTATAATCCCGTTTCAAAGCGTGTGTAAACATTGATTTTTAGGGTTTTTGAGTGTGAAGAAAATTGCTAATTTATACTTTTTGTGATATCATATATTTTATGAGTAAGTATTATGATCCTGAAAATGAAACTTTTAAAGCTTTCCCACCAGAAAGCTACACTCTTCAGATAGGGCAAAACGTAGTAGACAACAAACGAATACTGCCAGAAGAAGCAATATTCATTGATGTCAAAAGTAAAATGATTAATCCCAAGGAATACCTCACGGAAGGTAAATATATGTCCGAATTGGCTGCAAAGAGAGGGCTCGTAGCACTTCGAGTGCCACAAGTAATGCCACCAATTTCGACAGAAGAATTACGTGGTTTGACTAGGCTGACCGAAGCAGAAACTCAGTTGCGCGAACTAGATGAAATAGCAGGATATCGACCAGCTCCGGCGAAATTTGTTGCAGTCGTAGAAGCGGATGCTTCGTTTGACGTAGCTATAAATGATGAATGGGGCCTTAACAACGATGCCGGAAGAGATACGGTGGTTAATATTGGTACTACCGCACTATTTAACGTCGCAACATATTCAATGCAAGCGAATGTTTTACAGAATAGAATAGACGAACTTGCCTCGGGTCGACCTCCTGTAGAGCAGTAAATTTTTGCTAAACCAATAAACTATAGTTTTAGGAAAGAAGTATGGCAGAGGTAAAAATACACGAGCCAAAGGATGTAGAACACACTAGACCCGCCATACTAGACGAGCTAGATAGGGTTGAGTCGACGCAATTTTACAGCGACTATAGCGGGATGCTTTCTGGAATACATGAATGTATTAGGCAAAAGTATTCTGCAAGAGAATCTCAGACGATCAACTCGTCACCAGAGAGTTCAACCGGCTCTAGTTCGTAGTCGAAATCCGCAAGAAAATGAGCGACGAGGTTGGTCGGCATGCCGACAATCGTATCCATTCTGCCTTCGATTTTTAATACATATGGCTTGATAAGTGGATGCTGGATCGCATAGCCTCCTGCTTTGTCGTAAGGGTTGCCGGTGCGGATATATTCCCAGATAACATCGTCAGGCAGGTCACCAAAGGTAATATGTGATGTTTCGGTCAGAACTTTTTCATATTGCTTTGATTTACAAACAACAGCGACAGATGTAATAATCTCGTGAGTTCGGCTACTAAATCCTCGTATCATGTCATATGCTTCTTGCTCGGATTCAGGTTTGCCGAGCTGCTTGCCGTCCAAGACGACGATGACGTCACCACCTATCACAATAGCGTCAGGATATTTCTCGGCAACTTCGCGCACCTTACCAAGCCCAAGTTCTTTTGCAATTTCATCGGCAGTTCGGGAGTGATCAAAATACTCTTCAAATTGGCTCGGGATGGTATCGAATTGCAATCCCATCATTTCAAGAAGTTGCTTGCGCCGTGGCGATTGCGAGGCTAAGATGAGCTTCATAATTCGCACTCTGCCCATATTAACGGATGATCAGAACCAGGATTAAGCGAATGACCGGTACTTAGTATCTTTACCTTCGGCTTATAAAAAATTGCGTCTATAGATATAGTCGGTAACCACCAATAAATATTCTGCCCACGGTACGTTGGATAGGGAAAGGGCGGTCGCTCTAGGACGTGCGCTTCTTTGTAACTAGAACGCAAGATACGTTGACGAAGAGGGAAGAACGATGTGGCGTTAAAATCTCCCGAAAATATATCCGGCTCAGCTTTCAGCATGCTCATAACGTGGTTTTTGCGTGCAGTCCATTCGCGAATAACTTTAACCGGTAGATGAGTTCCAGCGATGGTTATATTACCGATAGTAAGGAGCATGATTGAGTTATGATTACCGTCATATATGACAATTTGATGTTGTTTGGCCTTCTTCTCAAGTGATTTAGTGATTAAAAAACCACAGTACTCTTTTTGACCGCCTCGGTAATGTATCGGTTTGCCTGCGACAACCATGCCCGTGGCTTCTGCGATGATGTCAAAATGCTTAGGGTTAATTACTTCGCACAAGAAAAGTGTCATATTTTCTGAACTTTCAGCAACCTTACGAATCTCTTTGATGATTATCTCAAGCCGTTCATGCTGAGACGCATGTTTTGGGACGTATCCATCGTTGAGAATGTTCCAAGAACAGACAGTAATTTTCATCTTACAGACCATGGTATCAAGCGAGTAGAAAAATTACTATTGACATTATTACTACTTACTGTTATAATACGCGCTGTACTAGTTTGTAGCGTTGATCCTTGAGCGATTACTTGGTCGCTTTCACTCAAGGGGAGCCAGTAGCGAACCCACACAAACTGAACTCTTGTCCTAAAACAGGACGGGCGTCTCCAAACTAGTCGGAAAGACGATAAAGGAGCTCGTCCATATGAAAACTATCTTGTCTCCACACACAATACTCATCTCGATCGCGTTCGCACTTGCAAGCGTTCTGTTTCCCTATGAGTCAGTCGCGCTAGCCCATGCTACTGCTTCCGCGAACACTCGGGTTATAGCACAAGAGCAACATGCGCAACGTTTCGCCTCTACGATCGAGTTCGTAAATGAGTATCGCCAATTAACCGGGCGAGCACCTTTATCGATTGAATCTACATTACAAACATATGCGCAGATTCGTGCTGAAACTATAGTGGCAGAGGGGTTATTTTCACATAGCAATAAGCAAGGCTTAAATTTCTTTCAGGAAATGAGTCTCAATAACGATGCACCAGCGTATGCATGTGAAAATTTATCATTAAGTTATTCAAATAGTGCAGAAACACCTTTTGCTGGGTGGAAACAAAGTTCAGCACATAGAGAATGCATGCTAGATTCTCGCATGAATAATGTCGGTTTTGCGCAAATGGTATTTGATATAAAGAACGGTCGTCAACGGTATATTACCGTCATGATCGCAGGGAGTTAATAGTATGTATTTGCAAGAATTTTCAGGTGAACGCTTTCAGCCATTTGCTCCAACCGCACACAATACCGTGGATACCCTACGTGAAAGTTCAGAGATATACCCTGAACAATGGTTGAAGACTGTCGTAGTTCAAACCGATTTCGATGGTCGTCAGCCGATTGCACGCACAACCGAGATATACCCTTTAGCGGGCTCGGTTGCGTCAGATACGAGCATAATGCGCGCTGTTCAACATGGAAGGCGACATGCCTCCGGTGAGCTTCATGTAGTTGGCGAATGGGGCGAGGATATCATTGTTCATGGGAGCGAAGAAATCGGTATAAAAGACCGCTATATAAGTGAGATAGAACGTCGAGATTTTATCGGCTCACAAATAAAAGTATGTGCACAAGCCGTTCTGAGAGCGCCAAAAGGCAATGATAGAGATATTACAAAAGTTCAGCTTACTCAAACCGTACCAAGTCTCACAGATACAGACTTATCTGATGACTGGGAGCTAATAGTCGCATCATCCGATCCAAGCGAATCTGGACGATCAGGTTTATTCAGAGGTAGACCTGTTGCAACTCCTGGGTTAGCCGTACTACGAGACAGCATACAGCTCAACGCCGGCGGTCTTGTTTACGAAGCTTCGCAACGTCAAGATGTTGATGAAACACGTAAACGCATAAAAGAAAATCTTATACTTGCCACATTAGTGACCTGTTGATAGCTGACTTTTTACAGATAATCATTTATAATGAGCTAACTCGAATAGGAGTGTAGCTCATCCGTCTCGGCCAGTTGGCGGATTACGGAGGTAGAGTGAAGAATGCCATACGCGCATTATGCAAGACCGGAGCACCTGCGAGATGAATCTCCAGATGTGGGGTGTACCGACGGCTGATTTGAAATTCTATTCAAGCAAGACCGTGGGGCGGTCTCGGTTAAAAATTTGTTTTTTAATGATAGGGGTGTAGCTCAGTTGGTAGAGCACCGGTCTCCAAAACCGGGTGTCGTCAGTTCGAGCCTGGCCACCCCTGCCATTTTTAAATAAAGCAACAAATAAAGTCAGCACTACTGGTATTCATACTAAAATACGTATGTATCTGTCGATGGTAGAATAAATTACCCTTGAGTTGGCTCAACATCTGCGGCAGCTAAAGTGAGTGCCATGTCATTCGATGCAACATCACGGATTCCCTGTAATTCTTGCAAATGACTAAAGGCATCTCTAAATAAACCCACATAAGTAGTATTACCTTCGCAAAAAGGAGCTGTTACTGAACCAGCAAACTCTTCATCTTCATATACCATGTCACCATAAGGTTGAATAAATTTCTTGACAGCTACTTCACACTCATCAGGTAGGGCTGAAGCTCCCTTTTCGTATTCAATCTGGGCGTCTGTTAGTGCCTTTTCAGCTGCCTGGAAAACAAGTGCTTGTTTTTTAACGTGCATATCTAAAACAGGTTGAGCATGAGATAAGTCAAGCTCCAGTTTTTTTCTCTACATCCAGTTAACAAAAGTGCACCAGAGACACCAACACAGGCTATTTTTCTGTTCATATTAAAAACCTCGAATAAATCATTAATTAAACATTGTCATTCATTATTTTTAACTTTTGTAAATTTTAATTTAAACGCACGTTATATCATTATCTTAGTTTGTTATTCTGTACACACAAAAAACTATTTGTAATATTTTGACGAATATAACAGTTTTGGTGTTTTAAACCTATAAATTAGTATTAGCACTAACGAAAGTACGCGCCTAGCTAAATACAAGTGCCAAAAGTGTTTACTTGCGTTGTTATGTTTAATTCGTTACGCTACTCTGCATGAACAGAAAACAGCAATTAGCGTCACCCCAGCTATTTGAACAACCTGAATTTTTAGACTTGGTAGCTTCCTGGCAGCAAGCACAGCAAGCACATGCAGAAGCTAACATTACATTTCGTGAGCTTTTGTATGTTAATAGAGACTCATGGAGCGATAAAGACAAAGAATATATTCTAGATGAAACAATTGAGTTCATTGAAGGTCAAATAGAAAGTTTTTGTGAGGTTGGAGACCTTGCCCAAGTAGACATGATCTATGACGAAGAACTCGATATGGTTCCAGGAATTAAAGAAAAATACGATATCGCGGGAAAAAGTAAAAGCGATGTTCTGCAGTTTGCTCGTCAAAATTCTTCCGACAAACTCCTGCATTTTGCAGTATCTTCAGCTCTTGGCGTGTACTGGCTTGATAGGGACGACAGAAATTTTAGATTGGATGTTGAGAGTGGAGAGCAAAACCTTAAGCACTTCCAAGAAAATATCGTCACACTTGCAGGGGAGCCCATCGTATATACAGATGGTATAGAAATGCGTTCTGGTATCGTAACAGGCGAAGGGCTTAGTATAGATGAAGAGATGGGGAGACTAATAATCCCTTCCATTGTGGGTTCAACATTTTATGCGCATCCTCTTTTTTCTGAAGCAATTGAAAGCACTGCATTCGATGTAAATCCTGTGCCGATTATGTCGGCTTCTTCAGTTGTTCGGACACTTGCAGAACAATTTGAAAAAACACGAACACGGCAAGAAACATATCGTAAGCCTACCATCTTGCATGAAAAAATTGGTTCATTAGAAGCGCACTACTTTAAAAATTTAGCAGAAGATGATAATACTCCCTACGACGCAGTAATTGCTGCGAAAATACTTAACCTATCCCTCATATCTCGAGGCCATAACGCCGGTCGAATCCATGAACTAGATCAGCGAAAGTAACAATAAGAATATAAAGTCGGTCGAGAATCGAACGTACTATTGAAATTTATTACATACTACATACTCGGTGTATAACTATTATGAAAAAAGAGAATTCTGTATTTTAATCCCAACTAATCCATTTGAATTTAGCGCATATCTAACACGGCATTAAAAAATGCGTAAGTATTGGATGTTTATATATTAATTAAAATTGTAACAATTTCACACGTCATACGTTGTATGAGATAGTTACACGAGCATGAGTGAAAAAATGTTTATTAAAATGTATAACTCACTGGTTGACGATATTTATCGTTATGCTTTTTTTCGACTTGGTGATAGCGAGCAAGCTAAAGATATTACTTCTGTAGTATTTACGAAAGCTTGGCAATCTCGTGATTCATTCAAAGGTGAATCTGAACGGGCTTGGGTGTTTACGATTACAAAGCGGACGTTGATTGACTACTATAGAAAAAAGAAATCCGTATCCTTTGAAGAGGTGCACGATGTAACCGAAGAAGACAATACAGCCGAATTGCTAGATCGAGAAAAAAGCATTGATAAAATGCTGAAAGGTATGGAAAAGTTAAAGAACGAAGACCATGAAGTTGTTTATTTACGATATATAGAGCGGTTGAATGTTAAAGAGGTGGCTAAAAAATTAGGATTAAGTGAAGCAAATGTACGCGTAAGACAACATCGCGCGCTCAAAATACTTAGGAGCTACTATGAAGCATAACCATCTTATGGATTTCGAACACATCTTATCTGAACTTGCACATGAGCAAAAAGACGTCAAGATGGACAAATCGGATAAAAAAGCCATTTTAGCTGATATATTACCGCGTAAACGTTCACGCTGGATGGTTATTTTGACCATAACAAGCACTTCGTTTGCGCTACTATTGATGCTTTCTATCCCATTTATCTTAAAAAGTAAACCAGGAGACGCTCTTTATCAAGTTAAGCGTTTGGCCGAGGATGTTCGAAGCGCCGTTGACCCGTCTTTTGACCATAAACTTATAGAGCAGAGGGAAAAAGAGCGAAAAGAAATTCAAGAAAATGAAGATTCGAGCAGTACGAGTAACCAGTTGCAGATTGTGGATACCGAAATACTGGATATTCAGAAACGTATAAATGCCAAAAATACTGTAGACAAGGCGACGGAAACTAACTCTGAAATAATTCCTGATGCTGTAGACGATTCATCGCAAAATTCAATCACTTCTAATGAAAATACTTCAAATACAGGAACTTCTGATACGTCAGATGACCCCTCATCCGGTGGAGATTCTACCATGAGTAACTCTGGAAGTAATTCGGGCAGTAGCGGTACGGGAAGTAGCTCTTCAGGAAGCAACTCTGGAAGCGGTTCGGGAAGCAATAAAACCTTATCTGCAAAAGATCAGTGCAAACTGAATCTCGACAATCTGAAAAAATCCGGCGTAGATGTCGACAGCGATCAATATAAAGCTTGTGATAATTTGTAACATTTCGCGTTTTACTACGTATTACTCTTTGTAGATTAAATTAAACAAAGGGAGTTCTATGAAATACCAATTTAATAAAAAAACAGCGTCAAAAGACAGCCGATCAATACTTAAAACGGTCGTTTTATCTGCTGTATTCGGCGTCATGACATTTGGTGCAACAGGCTTAACTATGGCAAAAGAAATAACAAGCGGTGGTAATCCAACGGGTGGCGGTACTACTATTTGTAGCCCTGTCAAAAGCTTGAGCTATAAAGGTGATGCACGTGTGGGCGAGACAGGTCTCGCGAGCATCGATATTAATTATGGTGTGACACCATGCGACAAAACGATACCTGTTCGCGTCGAGGTAAGCCTTACCCCAAATACAGTCGGGGCGGAAGCATTCTATGTAGACTCTGACGCATTATTGAGTAATCGAGTTACCGTTTTTGGAGTCACTGCTAATAAGAGTTATCTCGCGAAAGTAACCGTATACAATCGAAACACTGGCGAGGTATTAGGCTCTAGTCAGATCTTTGCGGCTGCAGTGCGAAAAACTGGTGTGTAGTTCCCTAGTGGACAAATGAAAACGAGCCCTCCGTCTGGGCTCGTTTTTTAATTTTCAGTTCGCAGTTTGAATCTCATTATGCTTGTGGCATAATAATCAACATAAGTCGGAGGGCGTAATGTTTCATTTGGGTAATCGCAAGTTTCGAGCAAGACTTGCGGGACGGAGTAGCCAAGCACTATTTAGCTTTTTGTTTATTTCCGGGATGTTCATCTCGATGATTGCTACGGCCGCACCTTTATTCGCTCAGTCATCGAGCAGTTGTTGGGATTACCCACAATTAAGCCTCTCTCAGTCAGTGTCTGTCGGAAGCGATCATGCAATTTGGATTCTCGCAAAAAAGCAAGATACCAATGCGCAACCATATATGCGTATCAACGAGAGTGATTGTATGGAGCTATCACTACCTTCTAGCAATGAATGGCAATGGGTTAGTGGCAAAAGCGGTACCATTGTAGAGTATTTAAATGCCGGCGAGAACTCTTTCGACTTCTCAGTAAACGGTGGGGCAGTACTCGTTGACAAAATTCTTGCTACGAATGATACAGAATGCGTACCAACAGACGACGGCAGTAATTGCGTTAAGGCCCAATTAGAGTTCAGTGTCACTGGAGTTTCTAATGGTTCCACCATTACATCACCGGTAGCTATAGAGGCGAATGTGCTCAGTAACACCCAAAATGTAACATTTCAATTTTACGTCGATGGAAGTAAAATTGGCGAGCAGGATTCTGAACCATATTGTCTCGTTGCTGGAAACGGCAGCAATTGTGGAACATATGATTTTTTTGGCAACGGATACACAGAAGGTGAGCATACATTTTCGGTTATTGGCATAATCGAAGGTCAGGAACAGGTAGAACAAACAAAATCATTTACACTGTCTGAGTCTGAACCGACACCCACCCCAACTCCTACGCCTACACCGACTCCAACACCAACACCTTCACCAAGCACACCAAATAAGCAAAATGTCACTTTAACAATGACCGTAGATAACTTATCTAACAATGAGACCATTTCGGGTACGAGAGCCATAAAAGCAGTTGTAAAAGGAAGTTCAAAAACTAAAGTAAACTTTTATGTAGATGACCGTCTCGTACGAAGAGATGAATCTACGCCTCATTGTATGGTGCATGGGAGTGAGGAAATTTGTGGTGAATGGGATTCAAATTCAGTCAAAAACGGCACTCACACCATTTCAATCATTGCAACAGCGACTGACGCTCAAGCAATATCAAAAAGTTATAAAATCAACGTAGACAATAAAGCACCTGAGACTGCTGCGCCAGCGAGCTCGACACCTTCAGTCGTCATAGGAACCGGTGGTCAACAAGCAAGTGGTATTGTACGAGCTACGGTGCCATCAACGCGTACAACAAATGCGTCTACCATTACATATAAGGTAAATGACAAACCTGTTGCAACGGTGCCAGCAAAAAGTCCAACAACAACAATAGACACTTCTAAATATGCAAACGGTACTGCAAAAATAACTGCAACCGTCAACAAGAATAATGGCGAGAAAGAAGTTCTCCAAAGTAATGTATCAGTAAGAAATGACGCAGTCACTTCTTCATCAAGCTGGTTTAAGTCACATCTGGGACTTACTATATTTATAGTTCTTGGTTTTACAGTAGGATTATTCTTCTTAATTCGATTCGGAATAGAGCGGTACCGCTTGTACAAACTGGAGCAGATGCATAATCTTGCAGATACGTACACATATGTACAGCCCCAAGAAACAGCCTACCAAACGCAGGCTGCAGGTGGGTTAGCGGCGTTTTTATTCGCATCGGTGAGTGTATTGAGTATTGTTCAGTTCGGTTCATCAGCTATTGCAACAAACCTTGGGTTTATTGAAGAAATGGAAGTAGGTGTCAGAGGTGATGGTTATGTTATTCAGGAAGAGGATGGCCGTGTATATGTGAGGTTAGACTACACAGAAGGAAGCACCACCCCGACCCCAACTCCAACGCCAACACCTACTCCTACGCCTACCCCGACACCGACTCCTACCCCGACTCCAACACCAGGAGGCAGTTCTTTCAGTACTAATTTCGATAATTGTAACTCAACTGAAGCTTGTGGCTTTATTGCGTTAACTGGCTGTGGGCCTCACTGTGGTTCGTATGCGCAAAATGGTACCGCATTCAGTGTTTTGAATATCTATGGTGGATCAGCCCGTGCTACTGATGGCGATGACAGGGAAGCGGTTGTTGCAGCAAATATATCTACAAGTGCTGACCAGTATGCAATAGCGACAGTGAGCGCTAGCGGCGCGTGGCATGAATGGCACGACCAGACAGGTGTTACGGTACGAACTCAAGAAGTAGGTAGTGATCGATATTTCTGGTATAAATTTGAAATGACCAGTTATGGTTTGCGAATCGCCAGTATTTACCCGTACGAAGATAACCCTATCAACCATCACTGGTTTGATGAGTGTGGGGGCGCCGGTGCAAGCGGTACCCATACGCTAGAGCTTCAAGTGAGAGGGAACGTACTCATTGGTATTATGGACGGTACACCAGTTCTGCACTGCGTTGATAACACAGGGCATGGAATGTTATCCGGTGGCGCACCAGGAATACATGCACAGGGTGGAAATATATCGGTTGATAACTTCGAGGGTGGGGATGCATCTGATCGTCCAATGCCTACGAACTTGCCAGCTCAACAACAAATGAATACTGCAGCCTTCACTTTCTAGTAAAACTAGAGCAACAATAGGTTCCGATAATAAAGCGCTGTATAACTTATACGAAAAAACTATCTGTCAGTCACACTAGCAACAGATTTAAATACTAGAATATAATGAATTACTCTACATTTAGTTATGGTGTTTAATGTTGTAAAACGATGTCTACAGTACTAGTACGAATTATTTCGATTTACTGTAACGCATCAAATTCACCAAAACTAAGTATTATCAAGACGATTGATAAGTAATCTATTCTTAATTTAGAACTGCAGCCATAGCAGGTGCGAATTTAAAGCCGCGTACGTTGTCTATATAGTGTATACCCCAGACCCACGTGCCCCGTAGGTTTGGATACGTCTGTGCTACTTCACTGTACATCTGAGCCATTTCAGATTCATCTACCGTAGCTTGGCCTCCACCAGGATCTTGACAGAAACCAATCGCAAACTGATTCTGATCAATATCGGCATTTGTTATCCAGTTTTGTATTTGGTTTTTAATAATGTCTGATGTTACTCGAGAACGCATATTATAAAACTGATAGCCAATTGCGGTGAGATCATCACCAAGTAAGCGCGCAAGCACCATATATTCTTCTTCTATACCCTCAAAAGGGGCTGCAGTTATAAGAAAATCATCTCCATACTTAGCGATAAGCTGTCTGCTTGCTTCTGCCATACCAGTTCCGCTCAATCCACCCGGAATATCAAATTCGAGATCCCAATCAATCCCTGCGAAGCCGTATTCATCTATAATTGGAGTAACCGATGAAATAAATGCCTGAATCTGCGCATTGCTTGTCATACCTGCTTGTGCGCCTAAATAACCCCCAATAGAGAGTATGGTCGGCTTACCAGCTGCATTCCGAGCCGCGTACTGCTGTTTTACTGCAGCAGGGTCAGGAATACTGTTCAGCGTTGCGGTGCCGTCATAGGCAACGCTAGCGAATGCATGAAACAACATGTCGTATTCTGCCGGAACATTACCTGGCTGAACATCTCCCCACATTTCTATATAGCCACCTATGAATGGGTTTGCCAACACTGAATTGCCAGGTGTCGGTGTGGGATTGGGTGTAGGCGTAGGAGTTGGGGTTGGAGTCGGTGTGGGCGTTGGTGTAGGTGTTGAATTTACGCCAAATCGTACAAATGATATGTTGCTTTCGTTATCGAATCCTACACTTAATTGATCGTTTGGATCAATTAATGCCATAAGTTCTGTTTCCTCAATAAAGCCTCTTCCGCCCGAAGCAAAACTTGTACCTCTTGACATAAGCGGGACAAGACCAATTATCATCGCAAAGAATACGGCGATTCCAGCTTGTTGGTACGTGCTCATCTCTTGAGGTTGAACATATTGGTAACTGTTATATATGTTATGTTCTTGCTCTAACTTGCGATTCTGTACAAATCGATACACCAGCACAATTCCAACGAATAAGACACACGCAAGCAACAAAAAGAGCATAAAAGCGAGCGCCTTGTTTCTTTGCATCCAACTTTTTGATGACACAAGCTTTCCGTTATTAACATCGATGGTACTTTGGTAAGTTTTCTTCTCGCCATTCACCGATGCAACCGACGCTGTCACCGTATGTGTGCCATTTGACAGTTTAGTTGTATCTACCGTCGCTGTTGCTGATTTTGTAGTTGTTTCAACTGGCTTATTATCGACAGCATAAGTTACCGTCTGACGTGTTGGCGTTGTAGTAGGTGGGGCACTGAATTTGACCGTTCCAGTTGTAGTAGCGGGTTGGCCGTCAATAGGAATAGTTGGTGTTGATGACCCCGTATTTATAACTATCGGGGCTTTGTTATTTATCTTAAAATCATAGGACATTACTTTAGACTTTATTCCTGACCCGCTAATAGTGGCATAAAGGGTGTACGATCCGTTTTTTAGAGATTTCGAATCCCATTCCTTACAAACACCATTTGCACTTCCATTCATACAATATGGCTTTTTAGAGCTTGTGTTCATTGATTTGTCGTCGATTCGAAATCGTACAATTGCTGATTTGGAGACGTTCGTCAGATTAACGGAAATAGTGACCTTATCAGAAATGGTACTGCCTTCTTTTAGGCCTTCAAGTTGTACCTGAGGGTCGATGAGTTCGGTTTCAGTGCCAGGATCGGTAGTGTCTGGTTTGCTTACGGAAAAATTTACCACTTTCTCAACGACTTGTTCACCACCTTGACTAAGGAGTGCCTTAATAGTGTGTTCACCTTCATCTAACGAAGAAATCTTCAACGTTCCACATGTATTATTGCTCCCTTCGTACATGCAGTACGGCTCATCTCCTACACGTCTAACCTCATTTTCGTCTAGATAAAAGGTTACTTCAGTATTTGCGCCTTCTGAATTAGTAATGCTTGCAAAAACCCGTCGGTCTTCCGTCACCAAATCACCTTGCGCTACTCCCTCAATATTTAAAGATGGAGTAGATTCGATACAGCTAACGCTACTATCAGCGGGGTCACACGCGGTATCACTCGTAAAGACAACCCTATCGACATCAAGCTGGTCTCCGTCAAAATAAATACGGATTGTGTGCTCGTCAGCGGTTACGTCCTCAAATACCGCATTTGAATCCGCCGACACCCAGCTCCAATCCCCAGAAGAAACGCTATATATGAGACAATTTGAATTATCGACACTGACGTATGCTTTTGCATCTTGCCCACCTCGAGCGTACATGTGCATGGCGTAATTCGAATTAACTGGCAATATTTGAGTCGTTTCAATATAGGTATCTGAGTTACAGCCCGTAGACTGTGCTCGCGCAATTTGCTTATAGAGCGGTTGTAATCCTGCCAACAGTAATAGAGAAATAATAAACGTAGAAAATAGTCTAACGAAAGTCGGTCGAATTTTTTGCATAAAATACCCTTACCATAATAGTAATCGCGATGAAGCCGAAAGTCAAAATGACCTACAGAAATATAAGACGCATTGAACGTATGAGCACAATCTGTTATAACTAAATGACATGAAGGTGCAAACAACCAAACCACTGCTTGTATTACTATATGGATTTCCCGGTGCTGGTAAAACACATTTCGCACGTAATCTCTCCGAAAATCTCGCATGTGCACATGTACATGGTGACAAAATTAGATATGAGCTGTTTGAAGAACCTCAGTACGACCGCCAAGAAAATGGCATCGTTACTCAATTGATGCAGTACATGAGTGAAGAATTTTTATCTGCGGGTATCAACGTAATCTATGATACAAACGCAATGCGCCGAAGCACGAGGGCTCAACTACGCGAAATGGCAAGGAAAAAGGGTGCTAAAACTATTGTCGTTTGGTTTCAGATGGATCCAGAAACTGCATTTGACCGGACACAAAAAAGAGACAGAAGAAAAGCTGATGATAAATACGCTATGGCATTCACTAATGATATGTTTAAACGCTACATCGCTCATATGCAACATCCTGAAAATACCGAAGACTACGTCGTAGTAAGTGGTCGGCACACCTACCCAAGTCAACAAACTTCATTCTTTAAGAAACTTATGGAGCTTGGATTTATTCAAACATTGCAAGCTCAAGAAAAATTAGCTAAACCGGGACTCGTTAATCTCGTGCCACGAAATCAGCTAAACGGTAGAGTTGATATGGCAAGACGAAATATCAATATTTATTGACATTAGCCTGTCGCAGATAGTCTGTTAGCATTGTAATATGCAGAAAATAATCAAGGTAGATTATCTTACCATGCCGGTAATGATATCTCGACGTAAGGGCACACGGCATATTCGCATAGCCATTAAAAGTGACGGTGTTGTACGTCTCAGTGTTCCTTATGGAATCCCTGAAATAGCGGCACGCGCCTTTTTGAAGCAAAAAGCTTCGTGGATTAATAAACATCATGTTGTTTCACATAGACTCACTGACGGCATGCATATTGGAAAGCATCATAGACTCCTTATTTTGAATGGTGAATCTTCTCGAAGCCACACAAAAATTACAGATACAGAGATTAGAGTTACGCTCTCATCTGGTGCCGAAATAGATTCAGCCAAAGCTCAAAGTATCATCACGAAGGCATGCGAAAAAGCCCTAATGAAACAGGCAGAAGGGCTTCTTCCTCAACGAATTCAATTAATAAGTACTAGGACTGAATTGCCCTATAGCGCAATCGCAATAAAAAAACTTAAGAGTCGGTGGGGTTCGTGCGATTCACACAACCGTATTGTCCTCAATAGCTACCTTATACAGCTCGACTGGAAACTGATAGATTATGTTATCTGTCATGAACTCGCACACACCAAATACCATCACCATCAATCATCATTCTGGAATCTGGTCGAAAAAGTATATCCTGACTATAAAAATGCCCGTCGGCTACTAAAAACGAAACAGACTCAGGTCATAATTGGATAGTTCTGATACAATACGCTTATGGCAACAGCAAAGACTAAAAAAATACCAAAAACAACCAAGCAAACGGCATCTGATGCACAGTTAGAACATCAAAGACTAGAAAGCCTCATTAATAGCATGTCAGATGGGGTTATTGCTACCGATTTACAAGGTTGCATTGC
>DAOLHH010000011.1:19000-22494 GCA_035329185.1 Candidatus Saccharimonadota bacterium
AAAAAAGGCGATAGCGGTTTCGTTATCATCATCCGTGATATCACCCGGGAGAAATCACTCGAGGAAGAACGAGATGAGTTTATAAGTGTAATTAGTCACGAACTGCGAACACCGGTAGCGATTACCGAGGGAGCAGTTGGAAACGCGCTCTTTTTGGCCGATAAAACAGGCGATATAGAAAAAGTGAAAGAAGCACTTGAAAACGCCCATAAACAAGCAGTTTATTTGGAAGATATGATAAATGATCTTTCAACATTATCAAGAGCAGAGCGCGGTGTGCTCGAAGAAAATATTGAAGACATAAACGCACATGAGTTTGTCGAGTCGCTCGTATCACTCTATGCACCAGATGCCGAGAAAAAAGGGCTTTCTCTTAAGTCTGATATCGACCCTACACTAGAGATACTGCATAGTTCCAAGCTATACGTACAGGAAATTATGCAAAATTTCATTACAAACGCCATTAAATATACAGAATCCGGAAGCGTGACTATTCACGCAAAACAAATGAAAGATGGTGTCCAATTTGCCGTGAGCGACACAGGGATAGGAATTAGTAAAGGCGATCAAGCACGCGTATTTGACAAATTTTTCCGTGCAGAAAATTTTCAAACTCGTCAACAAAACGGCACTGGGCTCGGTTTGCATGTGACGCGGAAATTAGCGCAGTTAGCACATGCTGAAATATCGCTTGAATCAGAGCTTGGCAAGGGTTCGCTCTTTACCATTTATTTTCCTAATCTGAAATAGCGTCTTAATTTTATCTAAAGAGTAGTGTTATCTATTTCGGTACTGCTGGGCAGCATATTTTACGCCATGCGCTATAAAAGTCAATCCAAGAGCGATTGGGGATTGTTTATGTAAAAACGATACTACATCTGGTGCGGGAGCTGTATCACTTAATGACATTTCATAAAGTACCGTGGCAGTAACACCAAGACCTGCTTCGATAAGTCCAGTTGCAATGTTTTGATTCCGTGTACGATTAAATACTCTTTCCGGAATAGGCTCATACTCATATGGTCGCATAATAAATATATTAAACTATATTTGTATTATTATGTCTATATCTTTGGAAGAGATTTTTCTACCGTTAGGAGTGGTAAGCAAATATTTCTTTCTTTCCAAATAACCTGACCAAATTCATAAGAATAAAATGAACGTAACGATAGTGCTATATCCGCCACTAACAAAAGAGGGAAGCTTAAAAAACCAAGAGGCCAAAGCTTTCGTAGTGCGAGCTTAAAGACAAGTGCATTTGCGGTACTTAATAACGTTATGCTAAACAAACAAATGCTAAATACTGCTGCCGAGTCATTCAAGAAGCCTACTATAATTGCTATCCATGGAAGCAATAGGAGCAGTTCAACTCCAGCGAGTAGCAACACATTTTCAGGCCTTCGTTTAAGTTGGCTATACCGCTTTCTGAGCGCCGTAATATATTGGTCATGAGGTATTTTTGAACTTTCTACACCAACACCTTCATTAGCGACTAGAAATGCATACTTTTTTTGTCGATAGAGCGCACGCGCAAAAACAGCCTCAGGTTCTACTGCTTTTTTAACACTTTCAAAAGTACCAAGTTCATTAAGTACGTCCCGTCTAATCAGCCAGCAGGTGCTTAGTACAGGTGGATGTTGAAAAGTAAAACGCCAGAGCCCCAACTCCCACCAATAGCGAATTGGTTGTATGAAAAATGCAGATTCACTTTCGGCAGATCGCCTTGGTAATACAGAGAGCATTGAATCGGTTCCTAACTGCTGAACAAGCTCTGTAACTGCATTTTGCGCCAAACGTACATCCACACCTATAAATAGCAGGATTTCTCCACGTGCTTCATCCGCAAGCCGATCGTATGCAGCATTTTTTGCAACCCAATCTTCATCTGGCTCTTTGCCATTTATGAAACGCACTCCATCGTGCGCATATTTCTTAATTATTTCAGGGGTTTTGTCATGAGAGCAATCGTCTAATACAAGTATCTCTAGCTTAGGGTAAGTACTGGCGAGCACACTTTCTAAACAGAGAGGCAAATCAGCAGTTTCATTGCGGGCTGGTATACAAATACTTACTGTTGGCAGTACCTCCTGTAATATAACCTTGTCTTTACGATATCGAAATATTGCTCGTGTTATGAAGGTCGATAGCGCAGTGAAAACACTCATTATTGCAGATACAATAATCAAATATATGAGCGGGAACGCGAAATCGTTATCAAACCTCCAAATATAGATAAGATTAACAATCATAAGTGGGGTTAATACCATGAAAGAACGTCGAGTGCGAGAGATAAGTTCTTTCTCGTTCATTCGTTTCTCTACGAAACGTAACGGGTTGGTGAACCGAGCCATTTGTATAAGTGTATAGAGTCCGACCGCGATACTTGGGTTAGTCGTAAGCAATGAGCCGGCACTAAATCCTCCACTAAGCATGCTTAATACGGCAACCAAAATAACGAACGGCCTTTTTGTAACCATTTTCAGTACGAGCAATAACTCAGTGAGAACAGATACAGCACCGAGAGAATACATAAGCAGTTCCATCTGTATAAAACTATACCATGCATTATTTACGGTTTTAGAAATAATTTTCAATTGTATAGAGTATGAAAAACGTGCTATACTTGACTTCGAGTTAGCAGTCTACGTTTATCGTAGACTTTTTTAGTTTTTAGGAGGCCCTATGGCAAACAATGGAGAAGAGAAGAGTAAGAAAAAGTCAAAAACGAGTTTGCGTGAGCGAAATTTAAAAGCAGCTGAGTCAAAAGACAAACCAAAACGCATTCGAAAAGCTGCAAAAAGTGCCGTGAAGCCTGTGGGCATAGTGGGCGATACATTAACACGTGAGTTTCATGTACTTCCGCAGAAACAGAACCCTGGCTTTTTCACCAAGAGTCGAAAAATTACACCATCATATTTTAGAAATTCTTGGACAGAACTTCGAAAGGTTGAATGGCCAAATTTCAAAAACACATGGAAACTTGTCTTTGCTGTGTTTGTATTCGCAATAGGACTCGGAATCGCCATATCGCTTCTCGATTTCGGTCTCGAAAAATTATTTAGACAAATTATCTTATAAAAAGTTGGTGAAGGAGTAACTATAATCATGACAAAACGATACGATGCGAGTAAACAATGGTATGCAATTCATACCTACAGTGGATATGAAGAAAAAGTAGCTGAATCTATTAGACAGCGTGCTGAATCACTTGATATGAAAGATAAAATCTTTCAAGTATTAGTGCCTAAAGAAAAAATGATTGAAATCAAGAATGGTAAGCGAAAAGTTGTCGAGAAGAAAATTTTCCAAGGCTACGTGCTCGTTCAGATGAAACTCAGTGAAGATGCATGGTATATCGTCCGAAACACACCTTCAGTTACCGGCTTTGTCGGTTCGGGCAATGACCCAAGCCCTGTCGAAGACCAAGAAATTGAAAAAATTATGAAGCGAATGGGCAAGGAAGATCCGAAGCACAAGATAGACTTTACTATCGG
>DAOLHH010000012.1:0-22491 GCA_035329185.1 Candidatus Saccharimonadota bacterium
CCGCTCGACTTGCATGTATTAGGCACGCCGCCAGCGTTCATCCTGAGCCAGGATCAAACTCTCCAAAAAAGAATCTGATTGTTTTAAAACATCTCAGAAAAAAACTCTAACGTTTGTGTTAACAAATATTGTTAAAGAAAAATTGACGTTGAATTACACTATTCAAATTTTAACGTACTTGCGAGAGAAGTCCCTGTCTATAACCAGAGCCTACCTCAAACGCGTGAATGTAATTCTAGCGCACACGGCGAGTTAAGTCAACACCTTATGCGCTAGAAATTACGCTTTAGTCGGCTTTTTCCGTTGTAGATTCGTCATCGCCTTCTGACTCAAGGTCAGCTGCTTCAACCAATCCGATTGAGGCAACCGTGTCATCTTCGTTTAGGCGCATGACGCGTACACCCTGTGTTGCACGACTTATTTCAGAGATATCATTTAAGCCCAGACGGATCGTTTGACCTGCCTTGCTGATGATAATAACCTCTTCTTTTCCAGAATTACTGAGTGATGCGACACCGATGAGCAAGCCTGTTTTGTTGTTCACGACTGCTGAGCGAATACCGACGCCCCCACGCGCATGCGGTGTAAATTGCGCTACCTTTGTGCGCTTGCCGTACCCCTTCTCGCTCAAAACAAAGATACTTGCGTTCTCATCAACGATATCCATACCAATGACTTTGTCATCTTTTCGCAAACGGATACCTCGCACACCGCGAGATACACGTCCCATGGCACGGACATTATCTTCCGCAAAGCGAATTGCCTGACCTGCTTGGGTTGAAATGATGACTTCGTCTTTACCATTAGTCTGCTTAACCCATCGAAGTTCATCACCAGCATCGAGATTGATCGCAATCATACCCGAGCTACGAACATTCTTATAGGCTTCAACAGCGGTCTTCTTTACGACACCGTGAATCGTGCACATAAAGAGGTAGCCCTCGCCATCTTTTGCGTCAGTTCGAACAATAGACGTCACCACTTCATCAGGTTGCAGTTGCAACAAGTTCACGACTGCAACACCTTTTGCAGTGAGGCCGGCTGCCGGCACTTCGTACGCCTTCAAGCGGAAGACGCGGCCCTTGTCAGTAAAGAAGAGCAAGAAATCGTGTGTTTCTGCCATGACTAAATGCTTAACGATATCTTCTTCTCGGGTCGCCATACCACGCTTGCCCTTACCGCCTCTGTTCTGTCGGCGATATTCAAGTGCGTTACTTCGCTTAATGTAGCTTGCGCTCGTCATTGTCACTACAACTTGCTCATTTGGAATCAGCTCTTCTTCGCTAAACTTGCCGAGTTCTTGTGGCACAATCTTGGTGCGTCGCTCATCAGAGTACGCTTCTTTGAGCTCTTCAAATTCTTGCTTGATAATCCCAAGTATCTTCTGTTCGTCGGCAAGGATGGCTTCAAGTTCTGTGATGAGCTTCATGAGTTGCGCTAATTCATCCTCTATCTTCTTGCGCTCGAGTCCGGCAAGCGTCCGAAGTTGCATCGCCAAGATTGCCTTTGCCTGCAACTCAGAAAGCTTGAACTTCTTCATGAGGTTTTCTTGCGCTTCTTCGGTCGTTTCACTGGCACGAATCGTTGCGATGACTTCATCGATATGGTCGAGAGCAATCTTCAACCCTTCCAAGATATGCGCACGGTCTTTCGCCTTGCGTAGTTCGTATTCTGTTCGTTTTCTGACAACGACTTGTCGGTGCTTAATGTGTTCTTGAATAATGTCTTGCAAACCAAGCACACGTGGCTGAATGCCGTCGACGAGCGCCATCATATTGAAGTTGAAAGAACTCTGTAGCGGCGTCAGCTTGAACAATTGGTTCAAAAGTTTCTTTGGGAACGCATCTCGCTTCAAGTCAATAACAATGCGAACCACACCTCGCGCTGATTCGTCTCGCAAATCTGCGATACCAAGAATCTTCTTTTCTTTGTGCAAATCAGCAATTTTCTCGATTAACGATGCCTTATTGAGGCCGTACGGAATTTCAGATATCAGAATCTGCTGTTTACCCTTCGTGTTTTCGACAATTTCGGCAATACCGCGCATCACAATACCACCGCGTCCGGTTGCGTATGCCGCTCGCATACTCTCTTTGCCATAGACAATACCGCCGGTTGGGAAGTCTGGGCCTTTCACGAACTGCAATAAATCATCGACGGTCGCCTCTGGGTTATCAATCTGGTGAATGGTCGCATCAAGCAGTTCACCGAGGTTATGTGGCGGGATATTCGTGGCCATACCGACGGCAATACCAAGCTGTCCATTTAGGAGCAAGTTTGGCAATTTAGCTGGCAAGACGGTCGGCTCTTTATTTTCACCATCATAGGTATCGCGGTAATCAACCGTTTCTTTATCAATATCAGCCAATATTTCATCAGCGAGACGTTCCATCTTTGCTTCGGTATAACGCATAGCTGCCGGCGGATCACCGTCCATGCTTCCGAAGTTTCCCTGCCCATCTACGAGCATATAGCGCATAGACCATGGCTGAGCCATACGCACCATCGCATCATAAATTGAGCTGTCGCCGTGCGGGTGGTATTTACCCATCACTTCACCCACGACGTTTGCGCTCTTCTTGTGTCGTGCACTACTACGTAAACCGCTCCTGTTCATGCTGTAGAGGATTCGGCGATGCACTGGCTTCAAACCATCACGTACATCCGGTAGCGCGCGGTCGATAATCACACTCATCGAATAGCGCAGATAGCTGTCTTGCATGACATTTTCTACGGTTCGCTGTTCAACGAGTCGTGAATGGGTTATTTTTTCGTCCATCACTTCTACTACTGGTGTTTCATTTTGTTCGTCTTGAGGTGTATGTGTATCATCTGCCATATTAAATATCCAAATCTTTCACAAATTTAGCATGCGTCGTTATAAAGTTTTTGCGTGGCTCAACTTCTGAGCCCATCAACTTCGTAAATATACCGTCAGCCTTTTCAGCGTCTTCCACTTTTACCTGCACGAGCACCCGCTTTTCTGGGTTCATAGTCGTCTCAAATAATTGTTCAGCATCCATTTCACCCAAACCTTTATAGCGCTTTTGCTCAGTAAAGCCTGCTTGTCGGAATCGTTCTTGGGTTGCGTCCACTTTCAAGCCTTCGGCTTTTCGCGCTTCTATTTCTGCATCGATAACGACATCGAGTTCTTCCTCGTCATATATAAAGACATTTTCTCTTTTGCCGGAGCGAACGAGTTCAAACAGCGGTGGTTTAGCAAGGTATAAGTGACCGCCATCCACTACTTGTCTCATAAACCGGAAGAAGAAGGTCATGAGTAGTGTGCTGATGTGTGAACCGTCGACGTCAGCATCGGTCATGATAATGATGCGGTCATACCGAAGCCCACCAATATCAAAAGAATCTTCAATGCCGACGCCAAGCGCCTTTATGAGACTCACGATTTCGTTGTTCGCGAGCATCTTATCAAGGCGAGCTCGTTCAACGTTTAGGACCTTACCACGCAAAGGCAAGATAGCCTGCGACTTACTGTCGCGTCCCGATTTAGCCGAACCACCTGCCGAGTCACCCTCGACCAGATAGATTTCAGACTGTTTCGGATCTTTGTTCGAGCAATCGGCCAGTTTTCCTGGCATGCTCGCCCCTTCCAAGACCCCTTTTCGGATTATATTCTCTCGGGCTGCACGAGCAGCCTTGCGGGCTCGGGCTGCAAGTAATGCCTTACCGATGATCTTTTTAGCCGTCGATGGGTGTTCTTCGAGATAATAGCCAAACCATTCGGCAAATACTGATTCAACATAACCACGCATTTCAGGATTGCCAAGCTTATTCTTGGTCTGGCCTTCAAACTGTGGATCAGGTAACTTGACAAGGACAATCGCCGTTAAACCTTCACGTGTATCTTCACCAGACAAGTTCTCTTCTTTTTCTTTTAAGAGTCCGTTCTTGCGGGCATAGTCATTGACGACACGAGTCAATGCAGTACGAAAACCTGTTAAGTGTGAGCCACCATCAGGGTTGAAGACGTTATTGGCAAAGGCTTTCACGGTTTCGTTATAGGTATCAGAATACTGCACCGCGACTTCAACTTGGCAATCTTCTATGTTTTTATCAACATAAAATACATCATCAATCGGGTCTTTACCGATATTTAAATGCTTCACATAGCTCTGGATTCCTCCCTCGAAATAGAAAGCATAACGGTTACCAGTTCGTTCGTCTTCGACGTAAGTTTTTATACCTTTTGTGAGATATGCTTGGTGTCGCAAATAGTCGAGTACCCACTGATACTCAAACGGTTCACTCGCCATGATGGTCGTATCTGGCCAAAAAGAAATGATAGTACCAGTCCAGTCAGACGGCCCGACCTTTTTTACACTCCCAACAGGGATTCCTTTTGAGAATTCCTGCATGTATTCAAAGCCATCTCGGTGAACTTCAGCGATAAGCTTCTCAGAAAGCGCATTCACCACGCTTGATCCAACACCGTGCAAACCACTGGAAACTTTATACCCACCATCACCAAACTTTCCACCTGCATGCAGGACGGTCAGAATGGTTTCAAGGGTACTCACCCCGGTCTTAGGATGCTTCTCGACAGGGATACCACGGCCATTATCTGTGACACGCACCCCGCCATCAGCCAATAACGTTACCGTCACCTCCGTGGCATATCCTGCGATTGCCTCGTCGATACCATTGTCGGCAATCTCTTTAATCATATGGTGCAAACCATCAATGCCTGTACTACCAATATACATACCCGGTCGTTTGCGTACCGGTTCTAGTCCTTCAAGCACTTGAATAGCACTTGAATCATAGGCTTTTTGTTTACTCAAAACTCTACCCTCTTTTGACTTACGTTTCGCTTCATGTTCATTATAGCTAACGTCTAGAGATTCTGCCAACTCTTATCTTGCGAGGCAGTGAACAACTATGGTTAAATAGCATGAGCATAATCGCGTGAGAGGGAGCGCGCTGTCATTCTTAATATATGTTTCAGAAACTTGTTGCTAATTTGCCGTTCAACCCAAGCCTTATAAACCAGCTTGTCTTCTATACCGACCGGTTGAAGCGTGAGCGTACCATTCGTGCCGCGAGTAGCTTTCTTATTCTTTTTGCCATGGCACTACAGATGTTCGCGGTGATCGTACCGCCAGAAAAATCTCTTGCTGCCTCAGACAATCACATCCTCGATGGGTTAAGCACCGCTAAGACACCCCAGCAAAATAAAGATTTTCTACTCCAAAATTGGGATGCCAACGAAGATATTCGAGCAATCTATGGGGCATTTGGGGTCACCCGTGATGATATCGCTTCAATGGAAAATAAAACAGTCACCATCTTTTCTGGAAATGCCGACTATTGGACTACAGGCAGAAACTCTCTGCTTTCGTACTCGAACGTAGCTCAGCAATATAAAGACACCCAGATTGCTATTCAATATATAGGTCAAAATACCGCCACCACATCAGATGACCGTTTTGTGTATCAGCGTCAGCTTAAGGCGTGGGATATCGTCAATAAAACGGGCAACTATTACGTAGCGTTGCAAGGTAAAATCGCGAGCACCGGCGAAACATTTTGGATTTTTTACGATTGTGGTAACTTCACCAAACTTGGTAAATATACACCGCCGCCACCTCCGCCAACAACTCCCATTAATCCGCTCAGTGCTGCTTGCAGTTTAATTGGGCCGGTTGTCATAGGTGCCAGCTCAACCACCGCGCAAATACCTGTCCGCATAAACTTACCAGCTGGAAGTTCAGTGCCAAAAGGAAGCTCTGATGCTACCGGAGAGGGTCGTGGGCTTCATCTTTCGGTTACGACGAACGGCAGTCCTGCAACATGGGACAAATATAAGAACGAAGATCTCACCTCTAGTCCGCCAGACAATCAATCGGACTATATCTCCCTTGCGGACGGTACGAGTGGCGTTTCTTATTATGAGTTCAACTGGCGTGACGGACATACTTATCGACGGTACTATGTAACAGACGCGCAAAGTAGCAACTTCCAAGTAACGCTTAATGTTCGCATAAACAGCCTCGACCGTAAACTCGTGGTACGATTACTCGACCGCGAACTTGGTCAGTGGCTCCCCCATAATAGTTCATGCGAAGTGGCTATTTCGCGAGAAGTTCCGCCACCACCAGAAGTGCCAACCCCAGCCCTTGAAATCAAAAAAACCATCGTCGACAAGCCTAATTCACTTAAACCAGGTGATAGCTATACCTACCTCATTAATTACCGCAATACCGTCAATGCATCAGTGGCTGAAAATGTCATCATTACCGATGAACTCGATACGAAGAGTTTTGACGTCATATCAGTTGACCCAAATGAAGCAACCATAACGAACGGCTTCTTGGAATATAAACGTGGCAACCTAGCATTCAAAAACAGCTACGATGAAATTCGCATCACCGTCAAACTCAAAGATCAATTGAGCTCAGGCGCACAAGTCTGCAATGCAAGTCGCATGACCGCAGACAATGCAACCGCTGTCGATTCTCCTCAAGTCTGTATAGGTATCATCAATCCATGTCCTTACGACTCCTCTGTGTCAGATGCCAACAATCCAAATTGCTCACAGCCAAAACTCGTATGTGAGATTACCCAAGCCTCTATTAATCGCACGCTTAGTCGTGTCACTTTCCGTACCAAAGTAACGTCAACAAATCCAGCAAACACCGAGGTATACGGCTACAATTATGATTTTGGTGACGGAAACGTACTCACCAAACAATCAGCAGACTATAGTGACGACCAGACACACACTTACGAGCCAGGTGATTACGTCGCGACCGTAGTTGTTACGTACGGTGCAAAGGGCGTTGATGGTAAGCAAGAAGCACTATGTACGAGCCCGATAGAATTCGTCGAAGAAACGCCTCCAGATGAGCCTGAAGAACCAGAAGAACCACAAGTTGAGCTAAAGCCACTCGGCAAATCAAAATCAGTGAAAAATATCACTCAGGATAAAGTTGGTGAAGCCGTCACCAAGGGTGTGCTCAAGGCAGGTGACGAGCTCGAATTTACCTTAACCACCTCAAATGTTCAGGACTACAAACGGCTCGGAATAACTGTCAGTGACTACATCGGAGACGTGCTCGATTATGCTGAGCTGGACAAAGACTACCTCAAAGACCAAGGTGGTGAATTCGATGCGAGTTCCAAGAAAGTGATATGGAAGAAAATAGACATCGATGCAAATAGCCAAGTGCAAAATAGTTTCCGCGTCAAAGTAAAAGACCCTGTCCCATCTACCAACAGCCCGTCAGGCACTACGACAGGATTTGACTGCAAAATAAGCAACGAATATGGAAACGAAGTAACGATAAATATCGATTGCCCTATAATTAAGCGCATCGAAACCCTCCCTAACACTGGTCCTGGAAAGAGCATTTTTATGATGGGTGTGGTCACTACTATAATTGGCTATTTCTTTGCTCGTAGTCGCTTACTTGTTAAAGAACTCGACATTGTACGCACCGAATACGCCATGACAGGAGGCATGTAGGAAATGAGTGAGCTTGCCCCAAAACCACATCAAAATGAATCGCTACCTAGCCCAGAAACTGCACGTGAACAACTCGAATCTATCCGAGAAAAAATAGATTCAGACGCAGAAAAAGCGACCGACCATAAATTGGACCAAGGCGAGATTGCGCGCCGTGTCGAACAACATGCAATCAGTGGTAAAGAACGTTCTGCCGCCGAGCATCAACGACCAAAACATCATCCGGTACTTATTAATAAACAGCTGAAAGACATGGCATATTCACGTACCATGACGCGAGTTCGCAAACGCCTCCCCCTCCCTTCTCGTGCTTTCAGTAAAGTCATTCATAGCAAAGTAGTCGACAAACCATCCGAGTTCGTTGGAAAAACGGTCGCCAGACCCTCTAGCATGCTCGGTGGTGCGTTTTTTGCTGCTTTTGGTAGTTGTGTGCTTTTATGGATTACGAAGCGCTACGGCTACGAGTATAACTACTTAGCTATACTCCTCATGTTCATTGCCGGTATGGCGCTTGGACTTACTGCAGAAATAATCTACCGAACCGCTAAACGCCGTTCATAATCTTCCACCGTTATTCTTATCGAATATGTATGGTCGTTTCGTCGTTAGATGTAGAGGTCTCGTTCGAGTGGATAATGCCTTCAGTCGGTTTACTCTCTGGTGGTACTTCCTCGGGCATTTCTTCGTTTTTCGGAGTCTCTTCACGGGGTTGCAATGGGACCGTTGGCACGGGAGTCGTTACGTCTTGAGTTGAGTCGTAGTGTGCCCCTTGAGTGGGAGCGTGATCTACAGGCTGGGCCATTTGTGGAGGTTGGGAAGCAACAGGCGGTGCTGGTGCTGGTGCTGGTGCTGGTGCTGGTGCTGGTGCTGGTGCTGGCTGATTATTAAACGGCGACGTCGGTGTTTTAAAACTATTCGTTTCTTTTTTTTGCAACCAGTCATCCAAGAAAGACGAACCCGTCGTTGGTCGTTGCGGAGCAGCTGGTCGTGATCCGGCTCCCATTGATCCTGCAGTTGGCTTGCTCACTGGTGGTTGGTCGTCACTTGTCTGTAGCCTATCAAATATTTCTTTCTCAACTACCGCACGTGGTCGGCCATGTTTTGCGGCAGAGAGCTGTTTCAACGCCTCTCCAAGTTCTTTGTTCGGGCTCGCTAAAGGTGGAATACCGACCATACTAAATGGTTGGGTTGGGACACCTCCAATAAGCGTTCTCACCACCATATTATGGTTCGGAATGCGCAGTAAGTCGCTTGCGTCAAAAACGGGCTTAAATCGTTTAGCGAGCGCTTCAGCATCTTCATCTTGACCGACACGGAACGATACAATGGTACCGACGTTTCCAAACACCGCGTCGCGAATTTCTTCAGTCAACTGTGTTGTAAACTGGTTTGCGACGATTAAGTTCAAATGGTACTTTCGCGCCTCAGACATAATGGTTGCAAAGCTGTCTGTTGAGAAGTTTTGGAACTCATCAACATAGAGACAGAAATCGACTCGCTCATCTTCCGGTATGCTGGCTCGGCTCATCGCAGCCGCTTGAAATTTCATCACAAACATCATACCGAGTAGCTTAGAGTTCAGCTCACCTGTACGACCTTTGCTGAGGTTCACGATCAAAATTTTCTTATTGTCCATGATTTCGCGTAAATCAAACGAGCTCTTCACCTGCCCAATAATATTGCGCATCATCTCGTTTGCCATAAACGCACCGAACTTACTGACGAACCACCCAAGCACCTCACTCTTGTGATAGTCACTTGTCTGCGCCATTTCTTTATTCCAGAAATCGAGCACCACTTTATCTTTCACGAATGCTAATTTCTCTTTTGCGTATTGGTTGTCGGTGAACACTTTTGGAATATCAATAAATGTTGCACCTGCTGGATCAGCCATAATCGTACGTGAAGCCATGCGGAACCAGTGTTCATATCGTGGTCCAATAATTCCTTGATGTTGCGGATCGTAGAGCTTATAGAGCATATTGATTGCTTCTTGAATCAAGAAGTCCTGTTCATCTGGATTATCAAATTCAAACAAGTTTAATCCGAGTGGATAATCCATGTCTGCAGGGCAGAAATAAACGACATCTTCGGTACGCTCTTTAGGCACTGCCGATAGGAGTTTTTCTGCGGTGTCACCGTGCGGATCAATGAATGCAAACCCATCACCATTCAACATATCTTGAAATGCCAGATTCTCAAGGAAGGTTGACTTACCCGTACCCGTCTGTCCCACCACATACATGTGTCGTGCACGATCTGCTTGCGCAATACGTACTGGCTTCTTCACACTTCGGAAGACGTTATACCCAAGATGTAGCCCCTCTTCAGGCATATTTCGTGGACCATCAGCCTGCTTAGATGCTTGTCGCTCCAACTGCGTCGTTGGAATGCTCTTCTGATCAGGAAAATGAAAGATACTCGCAAGCTCAATCGAGTTTAAAATAGATTTATTATTCTCAGGTGGAAAGAACCGCAATATAAATGCGGTCACAAAACTATCTATATCTTTTGCTGGAACATATTTAAAACCGTTTTTTCCAGGCTTATCAAACAGCGCAAAAGTCGCCACCACACTATTCAAAATAGACTGCGCTCGCTGTGACACATTAGACGATGCCACAATCCTGATACACACTTCATACCCCGCATAGCGCGTTTTCTCTTCGATACCTTCAATCAGTGCTTGATCAACACTACTCAAAGGTTTATCGTCTTTTTTCTCGTCTTTATGATCTTCTGGTGGTTTAAAGGGCGCATATAAAAGTTGGCCGAACCATCCAGAGGCAACTTTTGCCTTGCTCTTACTGTGCTCATTCTTGCGCTTTTTCTGCGCGACGCTCAAAGCAGCTTTTCGCCATTCATTAGGCGCTGGTCGCATTAAAATCTGAATTCCTGCTCCATCTTCTTTATCGAGCGTTGAAAGTGCATTCAATACCGATTGAATCGTATCGCGTTTAATTTCTTGGTACGTTGCAATCGGATACGCTGGATCTTCTTTTAAAATTAATTCACCACCAATCGTCCCGCTTGTTCGGCCTATCGGGCTAAAAATATTGTGTTCAGCAACTTCTTCAAGGCGAGCAGATGGGTAGGCACTCACAATAGCTTGCTGTACCACTTCAACCATTGGTACCGGCACTGCAGCATAATAGTGTACGAATCCTTTAGAGCCAATAATCTCAAATGCGAAATGTCGCTGACCATAAAACTTTGACCAGAAGCCTTTCTTGACCGTACTTGCAATAATGTCGTACAACGTCTGTGCTTTCGAAATCGTTTCGTCAACCACATCACGCGCATCACGTCCCCCACCTTCAATATCTTCACTTGGCGGTGGCAAGTGAATAAGCAGGGGCACCATCTTCAAGCCTCGCTCAAAATTCTTCTGTTCACGCCACAACTTACGCGTGTGAGCATATGCAAACGCCACAACACCCGAGACAATAATAAGTATTGCGGTAATGACAATCAGTGTTCCAACCATATGATTCAGTATCCCGCCCTACTCGCTCGTTTTAATTTCTTTACCGTACCGTTTACGGATATAGTCTGCTTTTGCTTCACCAAGCGCCTTACTCTGCGTATACGGATCACCGTGTGTTCGGTACACAATGAGTTTTGCTTTTTCGACCCATTCTTTTTCTATCAGTTCCAAATCGCTCGCTTGCATCGGCATTGACGCGCTGATTTGTGCTTTCAAAGACTGTGGCTGTCCCATTGCTTGTACAGGTTGCTGTATCTGTTGTGGAGGCATCGGCATAGTACCTGCTGCTTGTTGCGCAGGATCAACAGTCGGTAGCGATGGTTGTTGCGAAGACATGTCATCCATAAACGTTGATTTTATTATATCAATAACTCTTTATTTTCGCCATGATCTACGAAAATAAAATACACCGAGCATCGCAAGCAATACCAAAAGTGAGAAATCAAAGACACTCACCGATCCAAGTGCAGAAAACATCATGAGGAGCACGCATACGGTGGCAAATACGGCAGCCAAAGTAGTCATATAACCAGTGTGTTTTCGTCGAATAACCGTCCCTATGATGACCGACGCGAAGAATATCGCTATCCAAACAAGTACCAAAGGCACAAGCGTAATAGCTAACGACGCTTGTTTTGGGCTCGTCTTCATTAAAAACACAACCAGCGCGCTCCCATCAACAGCAAGCATCACCGTTCTTATCAATAGATACGTCCGTAGGTTTGTTCTCTGCTGTTTATCACTAGTTTCCATATTGCTAAACTATACGTTTTTACGACCTAAAAAGAAAGAATCGTGTCTCTCCAAACACGATTCTTATCATAGAAACAGATCTTTTTAATTTCGAGGAGCCTGGACGATAAATCCACCCAAAAAATTTATGACTTATAAGGCGCTTATCGTCCACAGGCTATGACTGACCGCTCCAAAAAGCTTTAGGCTTTCCGGGGCGATATTTTGTTTTATTCAGGGTTTTTGTTTTTGCTGAACATGCTCACATACTAGCACACGCTTATGCTTATGTCAATACTATTTTTGTTATTTGATTTGTTGTAGGAATTAATTCTTTATTCTTATATAAGGTGTAATTTATATACTTTTATAATTTGTATACTATTTATTATTTACAACATATTTTTTAATATTTTATGCACATTATCTGTATTCATGTTGCTTCGTACTAATTTGTGCGTGACCTGTGATATGCCAAGAAAGTAATCGTTCTTTTGCCGGTTTTCTATGCAAAATTAGAATGTATTTTTGCTCGGCACGCGCGGTTAAAAACACATATTCTTACGCGCACATTGCTTCATTTCATGCCACTGTGATGTATTAGAAAAAATACTAGTGAGTTTTTAATAAGAACGCCCATAGACAAAAAGATTTCTGCCTGTAACCTACGGAACCCTCATCACTTAATTGGCTACAGTAAACATGCCCATTTACAGCATATCCCTGAAATACTTCGCTCGCTCTATTCACCCCCCCATCGTTCAAATACCTACCCGCACCACGGCAAGACACCTTAGACGCTGTTTAAAGCATCAGATGACTCCAATAGCACTTAAAGTGGGCGCGCATGAGCGCCTGCTTCGCTCATTCCTCCTAAAAAATACAGTTGATCTCCGCTAAAAGTGAACAAATATATAAACAGAATAAGAACAAACCAAACATTCTCCACAATTATGCAAAAAAGCTGTTGACATAAGCAAAATCTGGAGATACCATTACATCAGCACTTGAATAAAATAAGTGCTCAAAAACAAAAAGGTCTCTGTAACAACGACTCCTCGCAGGTCGTTGTTCTTTTTTTTAATCAGTATTGTTATTTCTATCAAACAGGCATACAGTGGAGACCATGAAGCCGGTCTACTCCCTGCTCGATGATGCAAGTGGTGGTGTCATCGCTGAAGTACAGACGAGTCTTTCAAACGGGCTCCCTACCCTTCAGATTATCGGTATGGCTGGGAAAAGCCTTGATGAAGCAAAAGAACGCATACGTAGCGCATTCTCTGCGAGTGGCCTGCAAATGCCTCGCAAGAAGATTATTTGCAATATAGCCCCATCAGACGTACCAAAAAACGGATCATACTTTGATGTGGCGCTGGCACTTTCTATTCTGCTCGAGTCCTCCCAGATTAAGTATCCCGCTCAACCTGTTGTATATTTTGGCGAATTAGGTCTAGATGGCACATTAAAACCCGTTAGGGGCATTATCGGTAAAATCCGCACTGCATCACGGCTAGGGTATCAACATTTCGTTATACCGGCTGAAAACATGCGTCAGGCCTTACTCATACCTCATATCCAGCTGGCAGGTTTCGACACACTGAAGGCACTCGTCACCAACCTACAACAAACTACAGAGCTCGATTTCACCTCAAGTAATGACGGGCTTGAACTCACAGATGAATCCGCACAACAATCCCAAGTCGATTTTGGAGACATCATTGGGCAATATGCAGCCAAACGAGCACTAGAGATTGCCGCTGCTGGCCAGCATAATGTGTTATTGAGTGGCCCACCAGGAGTTGGAAAAAGCATGCTCGCAAAAGCGCTTATCAGCATCATGCCACCTCTCTCTCGAGAAGAAATACTCGAAATCACCCACTTACACAGTCTCGTCGGTGCGCAAACGACCGATCTCGTGACCATTCGCCCCTTTAGAGCACCCCACCATAGCACCAGTGATATTGCCCTTATTGGTGGCGGTCAACGTCCAAAACCAGGTGAAGTATCCTTAAGCCATAAAGGCGTTCTCTTCCTTGATGAACTTCCTGAGTTCAAACGCTCAAGCCTTGAGAGCCTACGCCAACCCCTTGAAGATAAGTCAGTGACCGTATCCCGCGCTCAAGACCGTGTGACCTATCCGACTGATTTTCTCCTCATCGCCACTAAAAACCCCTGTCCTTGTGGGTATTGGGGGAGTAGCAAGCCCTGTGTCTGTTCGCCACTCGAGCTTGACCGCTACCAGAAGAAGCTGTCCGGACCCCTCCTGGACCGCATCGACATTCACGTTACAGTTGATTCCGTTGACCACGCCAGTCTGCTAGCGAAAGGTTCGCCAACAGAGAAAAGTAGTACGATACGGCTAGCAGTTATTCGTGCTCTCGACCGCAGTCGCAAGCGATTCACCAATCCCACCATGCGTAATGGCCTTATGGGCAATCGTGATATCAAGAAATACGCCAAGCTTACCCCTGATGCAAAGGAGCTCCTTGATACCGCAGCGACAAAGCTCGATTTATCAGCACGGGTGTATATGAAGCTTGTTAAAGTTGCGCGCACTATTGCCGACCTCGACGACTCAGATGAGATCACACCACAACACATAAGTGAGGCATTACGGTATCGACCCCTTCCTACCTCTTGAAATCTGAGCTCTTTCTTGGTAAAATAATGCGAAACCAATAAACAACGTAAAGGAGCAGTTCCATCAACACGGTAACTCGCCTGAACCACCAAATTCGGGCGTCACGACTTCGGGTGATTGACGAAGAAGGCAATCAGCTTGGTATTTTAAGTAAATCAGAGGCGCTCACTGCTGCAGAAGAAGCAGGACTCGACCTTGTTGAAATATCACCTAATGCCGATCCTCCAGTCGCAAAGATTGTAGACTGGGGTAAGTATAATTACCAACGAACCAAGCAGTTGCAAAAAAACAAGCGCAACGCTAAAAGTTTAGAAGTCAAAGAGATTCGAGTCGGCCTCAAAATCGGCGCACATGACTTAGAAGTCAAAGCTAAAAAAGTGCGTGAATTTCTTGAAGAAGGTCACAAGGTCAAGTACACCCTGCGTTTCCGTGGACGTGAACTTGCACACAAAGAGGTCGGTTTCGCCCTCGCAGACCGAATCATCGAATCTTTTGGAGACACCATCGTCGTTGATCAGAAAGCTACCTTCGCCGGCAAACAACTAACATTCGTCATAAGGAGATCACAGAATGCCAAAACTCAAAACGCATAGCGGCACCAAAGACCGCATCAGAATCAATAAGAACGGGAAGGTCTTGCGTCGCAAGGCTACCGGTAATCACTTGCTCCAAAAAAAGAGCAAGAGTCGTAAGCGAACACTTGCAGGGGTAAAGGTGCTAACGGGTAAGCAAGCAAAAAACGTGAAGTTAAACCTGGGAGCATAAAGAAGGAGCAATCATGAGAGTAAAACGAGGCGTCACTGCACGCGCACGACACAATAAAATCCGCCGCGGCACCAAGGGTATGACCCTTTCGAACCGCTCAAGCGTTCGACGTGGCAAACAAGCTATTATCAAAGCACTAGAGAATGCGCACCGCGACCGACGCGAGCGCAAACGCACGTTCCGTCAGTTATGGAACACCCGCATTAACGCAGCAGCTCGCGAAAATGGCACCACCTACAGCAAGCTTATGCACGGTCTAAAAAATCAAGGCATTCAAGTTGACCGCAAGATGCTCAGCGAGCTCGCAGTCAGCGACAAAGCAGCGTTTAGCGCTCTTGTTAGAAGCGCCAACAAGTAAATACTAGGCAAAAAAGAATAAACCCTCGGACATGATCTCCCGAGGGTTTTTCATATGTATAAGCCAGACAAACGAGTAAGCCGGGTTCTGTCCCCGCATCAAAAAATGCGGGTGGCGGTCATCTATCTAGGGCTCAGATTACTCTAAGCCTCAAGCGGGTATCTCACGCGTACGTACTCACGAGCAAAGGTACATGCCGGATTACTCCAGCGGAGCACGCACTCCTTGCAGCAGACAGGGTTTACCTCCCCATGCAGTCACCTGCACGGACTGTGGGCTCTTACCCCACTCGTTTCACCATCCCCCCGTTTTACCGAGGAAGTTTCGTTTCTGTGGCACTTTCCCTGAAGTCACCTTCGGTTGCCGTTAACAACTGTCAGCCTTTGGTGCTGCCCGGACTTTCCTCCCTCCCCTGTCGTTACACAGGAGACGGCGACCGTCACTGCTTGTCTAGCCTGCTTATTGTACTACATCTTTGCCACTCATAGAATCGAGCGCTTTATTTACTTCGGTGTCAGCACGTTTGTTTAGCTCTCGTGGCACATGGGTAAAGCTAATCTTTTGAAACTGCCCGGCAAGTGTTTTCGCACTCTCATAGAGCGTCCATAAATCACGATTTTTCACCTTAAATTGACCACGCATTTGATTAACGACCAACAAACTATCCAGTCTTACCTCGACTTCTTGCACCTGATGTGCCCGACACCATTCGAGCGCAGCAATAAGTCCATGATATTCAGCCTGATTATTGGTCGTAATGCCCAAATATTTATTCCACGATTCAACCACTAAGCCGTCGACCGTCTCAATAACAAATCCCGATGCTGAAGGACCAGGATTTCCTCGTGACCCTCCATCTGCATACAATACGACATGTTTTGGTGCCTCAGCTCCATCCAAACTCCCCTGTTTTTCAAGATACAAAAGTGGCTTCGGATACGGCTCATAGTCAAAAGTAATAAGTTTAATAGCGGTCTCTTCGTGTATCGACTCACCATAAAAACGACGTAAAAAAGTAATGAGAGAATCCTTATCTGCTGCACCGATTTCCGCATCAGCTAGTAACGCGAGCGGCACATTACCAAGCATATATTCCTGAACCGCCACCACGTGAAGCTCTCCGCGAAGCAACCATTCTTGAGGTTTATTGCTCGAAACCTTGTCTATCAGTTGTATCCGTTCACCCACACGTATATCTTTATCGTCTATACGGAGCGTGGTATGTCGTTCGCCAGACATTATTTTTTCGACGTACACATGCTCAAATTTGAGTTGCTTCATGGTGTAATTGCTACCGTATCAGGAGGTTTAAGAAGAAATTGTTCGCGCGGTCCAATATGGGACTTATTGCCGGCAACAAAATAAACAAAAACATCATAACAAACATAATGCCCGCCCGTTCAATCCGCTCCATTATCTCTTGCACGGGTTGCGGTGCGACTGCAAAGAGCAGTCGAGATCCATCAAGGGGCGGTATCGGCAACATATTGAAAACAAACAAGCTGATATTTACCTGCACAAACAGCTCGACAATGTCCGCTACAAGCCCACCGTTCGTCAAAGCACCGTACACTATCCCACCGATGGTCGCCAAAAACAGGTTAGATAAAGGTCCAGCAAGGCCTACCGCCGCAAGGCCAAGCTCTTCACCACTGATACGATGCGTATTAATTGGCACCGGTTTCGCCGCCAAAATGGGAGGCAACCCTAAAAGTAGCATGACTGCAGGCAACCCAATCGTTAAGAACGGGTCTATGTGACGTAATGGATTTAAACTAATACGCCCATGTGAATGAGCTAAATCATCACCTAAACGGTACGCTACCAGCGCATGCATCATCTCGTGAAACGATACGGATACAAACAATACCACCAAAAAGGTGACGAGAGTGAAAAACGAATTACTATCCATTCCTCCTAGTATAGCAAATCAAATTAGACGTACACCTTGACCAAAAGAGAAAAAAATAGTAATATGAATCATTGAATAACAAGAGTCAAACTATATGAAAAAATGTGAAATTACCGGTAAAGGCAAACAGTTCGGCAGCAATGTCAGCTTTTCGCAACGCCACACCAAGAAAGTTTGGGAACCAAACCTTCAAAAGAAAACGCTCGTCATAGATGGCAAGCGTATTCGCGTCAAGTTGAGCACCAGTGCGCTCCGTACCTTGAAGCGAAAAGGTATCGTTACGAAATAATTTTTTCAGAACAGATACAAAAAACCCGCTCTACGGTTCTTAGGATCATAAGACCAAAACGAGCGGGTTTTTATATGTATCGCGTATAGTAACTGCGTTTGCTCACAGTTATTTTATGGCCAAGACTACTACTTTTGTCTGCGCAGCACCATCGTCTACCGCTTTAGCCAGTTTCAAACTATCCAGTGGTTCTTCTAGGTTTACTGATGCGACTTTAGCAAACTCAGCTAAGGGTTGTGCAGGCACTTCGTACTGTAGCCCAGCCGCTTCATAGTGAGACGGCACTACCATTGCTGGCTCTGTTTTCTTGATTATCGATGCGGCACCCACTGGATCTATCGTAAAGCCATTGCCACCTACAGGTACCACCAGCACATCGGTCCCGCTCACAAGTTCAAGCACTTCTACCGATAAATCGGGGTATACGTGCCCGAGCACGCTAATCGTTTGGCTACTATGCATAAACTGGAACACCGTAGCACTCGCTTTGCCTTCTTCATCCATGTGACCACGGGCTTGCACGCCACGCACCGTTATATCACCTACCTCGAACTCACCAGGAGTTGAAATAGTAAGATATGATTGATTCTTTTTTGGCGGATGCACCACATCAGAAGTAAAAAAAGCGGCAGTCTTTTCATTTAAGAGTGACTTCTTTCCTAGTGATTCTAAATTGTCATCAATAACAATTGTCGTTTGTTTCGTTTTGATACGGAAGCAATTGCCTCCAAAGAACTCCAGTTCCATAGTCTATTAACCCCTTTACTTTGCTCTATTGTAGCGTAATCGAACCGATTCCGTCGAACGCTTACTTATTCGTGAATAAACCAGCAGTATCGATGATGACTTGGTTCTTAGCATCTGTCACTTGTAACCAGAACTTGTCATTCACTTGTTTACGATACAGCCATTCATCGAGTTCCATAACTGCATAACGCAGTTCTTTGCCTTCATGTTTTTCAAGTTCGGCAACCGCAGCCTCTGCTCGGGCGATTGGTACATCACCAATAATCATCACATCAACGGGCGACCCTGTGTCGCGAGTGAATACACCTGAATAAACGAGTCCCGCGATATTACCCACACGGTCCCATACATCCGCATCGACCGTTGGCTTAACCGACTCAATACTAATAGGTGCGTCTTCAACCGGTTCAGTATCTGTCGTCTTTTTCGACTTTGCCCCCGCTCGCTTGCCAGTGAACAATTCACGTAACGGCGCGTAATGTTCGTAGGTTTGATTCACTTCATAGTACAGTTTATTGTCATTACTATCAGACGTAATAATACCGAGTGAGAGTAAATTTGCGAGTTCTCGGCGCACTGAGTTAATCTGTTCCTCCACCTTACGCGTAATTTCGCGCACATAAAATGAACGGTTTGGATTACTCATAAAAAGCTTGAGTAATTTCACGCGGGTTTTTGAACCAAATAGCTGTTCCATACCCTCATTGTAGCAGAAATGAACTACACGCGGGGTGCAAATACTGAACACAGATATGCAAATGCTTGTTCAGAATCGTCAAACCATTTGATTGCTTGGTTCCGCTTGAACCAACTTATTTGCCGTCGAGCGTATTGCCGGTCTGCGGTCTTCTGTAATTCAATCGCCGTTTGAACATCTATCTCACCATCCACCACACGCAGAGCAATGCGATACCCAATCGCATCAAAACTCCGAGGCGGTCTGCCAAAGCACGTAATAATACTATGTACTTCGTCCAGAAAACCGTGCGCATACATGTCCTCAACTCGTGCGTCTATGCGCTCTTGCAACACTTCGCGAGGTGGTTGCAAGCCTACAATAAGCGCATGCGGGTCAGGCTCACCTTTTGTACCACGCAAACCTCCACGCATGAGCGTGTTTACTAAATGACGTTTATTTCGTTCATTTTCAGGCATACCTAGATCCCGACTCCGAATCAATTCCTGCAATTTCGTCACACTCATACTTTCATAATCTGCGCGTTGTTCTTGTTCGTTTCGCTCTATCACCGGAAGTTCAAAATCATAGTAGAGTGCATCAATATAGAGCCCCGTACCACCAACCACAATAGCTCGCTTCCCACGTGCATGAATATCTGCGATGGCTGCTCTTGCATAGGTTAAATAATCATGCAGGGTAAAATCATCATAAATATCAATAATATCTATGCCGTGATGCACGATATCACCACGCTCTTCAACTGTTGGCTTCGCTGTGCCAATATCTAAGTGTTGTCGCACTGTTTGCGAATCGGCAGCGACTATCTCCGCATCCCCCAAAAGCTGTGCGAGCTTAATCGAAGTGGCTGTTTTGCCACTCGCAGTCGGACCAACGATATACACTGTGCGAAACACAGATGTTTGATGTTCGATATCTGATATCTGAGGATTATTTTTCATGTGATTCTGTCTATTCATACCCTATTTATCAAATATTTCGTATCACTTATGCGAGCTCCGCTCGCCTCGGGCCACCACAACAACTCCTTAATGCTCACATAATAGGTATCCGCCTCGCCACTCACCACGACGCCTTCTGCCTCGAGCATCACCTTCTGAGCTCCACGCCCGCCAGTGTACCCACTAGCCAGCCTTCCCTGTTTATTTACCACACGATGCCACGGGAGTGCTGGGTCGCCAAAATGCGCAACGCCACCAACAATTCGAGCCGCACGGGGACTCCCACAAAGCGCAGCGAGTTGACCATAGGTCATTACCCGACCCGCCGGTATCTGCGCCACGAGCGCCTCAACGCTTTTTCTCAGATTTTTTTCCTGCACGTTTGCGTCCCCCCGCAACACTTGCCCCAAATGATACTACCGAAGATAGCACGATAATAGATGTGAGTACTTTAGAACGAGATTCAATTTGTTTCAATTTCGTATCGGCACTCACCATTGACTCATTGGATATATCTGCGACCGTATACACCGGTAGAAGAACCAAAAACAAGGTCAATACAGCACCTAAGACCGCGCAACCAGCAGACACGATTGCTATTTTTTGTATCCTTGACAACTTCAAAAATTTATCTTTCATAGACTCGCCTTACTAACTCGGCTTTTTACCTCATTTGCAACCGATTTCAAAAAATTCTCAAGTGGCATCGCGCTCGGCTCCTGTACTTGCAAGTCGTCTCGGATACGTGCGGTCACTTCACCAGTCTCAATCTCTTTTTCACCTATCACAATCGTGTATGGCACTTTCCAAGAAATACTATTCCGTATCTTTTTACCGACCGACTCATTATCGTTATCGACATATGTCCGCAGTCCCAGTTCACGTGCCTGTTGAGCCGCAGCTTCAGCAAACGCCACTGTCTTTTCTTCTTGGTTTACGGTAATAAACCGTACTTGTTCTGGCGATAACCAAACAGGAAACTTGCCCGCTGTGTGCTCAATATACACACTCAAGAATCGCTCAAACGAACCAAGCAACGCTTTATGTATCATGACCGGGCGCGCCTTCTCGCCGTTTTCATCAGTATATTCCAGATCGAAGCGTTCTGGCTGGACAAAATCCAGCTGTTCGGTAGCGAGTTGCCACTCTCGACCAAGTGCATCAGTCGCCATAATATCAATCTTTGGTCCATAAAAAGCTGCTTCGCCTTTCTCCTCAAAATACTCAAGGTTATTAGCCTCTACAGCTGATTTAAGCTGTCTTTGGGCCGACTCCCAAAGCTGTTCTTCTCCTAAATATGTACCGTCATCATCTTTATAACTTAAGCGAACACGAAGCTTCATATCAACTTTTTGATACAACTCATAAGCTGCTGCAAGTAGGTTATTGATTTCTTGTTCAATCTGATCATGACGACAAAAAACATGGCTATCATCTTGAGTGATTGAGCGCACTCGACTAAGACCACCTAGCTCACCTGTTTTTTCATCACGATACACTGTTGTTGTTTCGAGATAACGAACCGGTAGATCACGATAGCTTCGTGGCTTAGCAGCATAAATACGAGTATGATGAGGGCAATTCATTGGCTTCATAACAAATTTATCAGAAGTTTCCTGACTTTCTACTAAGAAAAGTTCGTCACCAAATTTATCCCAATGGCCAGATTTTTCATACAAAGCAGTTTTGGTAATATGAGGAATCCAAACTTTTTCGAAACCAATTACTTCACGAAGCTCATTAGAATACCTCGATAACTCTTCTCTTAAAACTGTTCCTCTAGGGGTAAATAAAGGTAAACCAGAACCAACTAATTCGGAAACAACAAACAAATCAAGTTCTTGGCCCAGTTTACGATGATCACGCTTTTTTGCTTCTTCTAGCTGGTTTAGATACTTTTGCAACTCATCTTTATTTTCAAAAGCTACACCATATAGTCGTTGCATTTGTGGATTATTTTCATTGCCACGCCAATATGCTCCCGCAACTTTAGTAAGTTTAAAGGCATCGGCAGGAATTTCAGAAGTATTTTCAACATGTGGACCTCTGCAAAGATCTAAAAAATCACCATTTTGATAAAAAGAAACTGATTCAACAGCACTATCTTCAGAGGGAATACCAAGTTCAGCACTATCGATATCCTTAACAGAAGTTGTACCCGAACGCTTCAGATCATTAAGAAGTTCTTCTTTATAAGGCTGTTTAGTCTGTTTAGACCATTCAATAGCCTCGTTAATATGCTTCTCAGTACGTACAAAATCCTGCGATGCATTACTTATTTTACGCATTTCATCTTCAATTTTTCCAAAATCATCAACTGAAATGGTTACTCCAGGAATATCGATATCATAGTAAAAACCATTTTCTATCACTGGTCCAACTCCAAATTTTGCTTCTGGCCACAACTTCTGGACCGCAGCAGCCATAATATGCGCC
>DAOLHH010000013.1:0-22151 GCA_035329185.1 Candidatus Saccharimonadota bacterium
TTCCCATCGTCATCGTGTGATGATGATCATCGCGTACTATCGGTAAAATTAATTTGCCGATAGTACTGCGACATTCATCAAGCCGCTGACTCTCAATTTTGCGAATCCTCTCGCAAAATTGTTGAGGCTTCAAGATGAGTAGCTCGTGGTATTTTACCGTTTATTTTGGTAATTTTCAATCTGTTATTTGTATGCGAGCTGGATTAGCGGAAAACGTGACGAGAGTCTGCGTGACTGGAAAGTTTCAAATGATTGCCACAGTTCCCATTTTCGTTCGTCGTCTAATGTGCTATACAACTCATGCCATATTTGTTGTGCTTCATGAAGTGCAAGATTTGAAGCAAGTAAATCTTTACGGGCAAACTCGTAAAATGTTTGGCGAGCGACAACAAGTTCTCTATAGGTATGCAGGCGCTCACGTAAAGGTATCGTGCTATTTGATGCGAGCAATTGCACTTCGACCGACCCGCGTGTGCCCCATTCATTTTTTAAACACTGAAACATGGCATAGATTCGTATAGGGCGTAGCACCACATACGACCAGAGCATAGCAAGGGGCGCTAAACTGTAGGTAAATAGTTGCGAGCGCAAACTTTCATCGCTTCGTTTTATTGTTAAGTATCGTAATGCTTGCGAGTAACCAACCACCATCGGCACCAGCAAAAAGTACGGTATCAACGCAAGATGAATAGTTTTACCTGACACTATAAGCAGTAAAAATAGAATTGTCGTCATAACAAATTGACCCCAGCCTAGTGCTTGACGCAAAAACCCAAACGATGTGACAGGTAAATATTTTATCCGCCACCAAGAACGAATAAACGAGCCCTTCATCCATCGTAGTTGCTGGCGATAATGATGGCTGAGCTTGTCTGGCATCATAGTGAACACGAATGCTGTTGGTTGCTGGACTGTTTTGCCTCGTTCAAGCGAAAACAAAGTCAACATAGAATCATCTGAAAATTCAATGTGATGTCCGAAAAAATCCTCATGCAGATAGGCATCAAGATTTTCGCGCACGGTATCACCCCGATACGCTGCCAGCCCTCCTGAATTTACGAGTACTGAACCAAGTGTAGACATCATGGAACGGTCAATAAGCTGTCCAGTTACGAAGAGCAAATCTGTCACCCGAGCGAGCAAATTGGTGCAATTGTTCTTCGCGATAACAACCCCTGCGACAGACTGAATAGTAGAATCGGCGAGTGGTTTTAGGAGCTCAGAAAGTGCATGCTGATCCAAAATCGAATCGGAATCGACGGTTACGTATACGTCCGTAAACGGCGAACGTTTAAAAGCCTCCGCTTGTGCATGACGTTTCCCACCATTCTCTTTACGAATCCACGTCGTATGTACACCTGCAAGTAATGCTTCTCGTTGAAACTTTTGTTTGAGTTGAGTGTAATTTGTCTTATTTGACCCATCATCGATGAGAAATATTTCTTGAGGCTTTCTTGTTTGTGTGAGTAGCGAGTGGAGACAAGCTTCAAGCGCATCAGGATCTTCGTTATATGCAGGCACAACAACGCTGACATAGGCGTCATCCATGACTCGTGCATCGTCTGCGTAAGAACGCTCACGTTGCGATAGAAGTAACGTAAGCGTTAACATGACATACGAAAAAACAAAGAACCAGTGCACATATAAATACGTACCTATTGAACCGGCTTGAAAAGCCGATACCCCGTGCCGCAACCCCCAAAGCGCGAGCACGATAAATAGTGCCGAATTAATCCTTCGACTGCGACGCCGAGGGCGCCACACAGCGACCTGGCTCATATGTCTCCGAGCCGTTTTCCTTTTCGAAATGACGTTTTTATACCGACAATGAGTACCATCGTCACGATAAATCCACCTAGTATAAACCAGCCGAATCCAAGACTCGTGCCGGTGACGACGAGGGTACCCGTCGAGCCCACGCCGAATGCTTTGCCATATTCCATAGGGCAAATCTCCTTTGATTTAATTATTACCGACAATAAGTTGCGTTATGGTGATCCATCGCCACTTATCTTGGGTTCAAGAGAGTGGTTGGGTATCCGGTTTCGCTATTGACTCCACCTGCTTTAAGCGACCATATACAAAGCAGGCTTCTCAGTCTATAACCAACTGATTGCATTTTTCATTATATCACATTTTCTATTTATATGCAATAGCTTCATCATATGCCCGCTGTTCGATATGAGGTACACTGAGATAGTTCAATGCGTAAAACAAAACAACACATTAAGCGAATTGCCAGTGATGTTCGCCTTTTAAATAAGCAACCGCATCGACATTGGCATTATGTATACCGCCACAGAAGGGCTCGCATATTAACCGACGAGGTAAATACGTGGCATATTATTGCAGGCCAGATATTCACTGTGGTGGCTTCAATCTTTGCTGGTTATATTCTAGATATTCAAAAGACAGATATTGGGCTGATTGTGGGTGCGTTCGTCCTCATGCCAGGTATAGTAGATTTATCATCTTCATTGACGGGTGCGATGGCTGCTAAAATCAACCACCAGATAGATAAGACACCCGCGCATCCTACTATTATCGCGTTGCATGCGGTTGGATTTTCACTCACCATCGGATTATTTACTGGCACCATTGTTGGTTTGTTTGGAGGTGTAATAAGCCATACGCTGTTCGGTGGCGATATATGGCAGCTCACGATGCTTGGGCTACTCTCCATGATGACCATATCAATTATTGGCAATCCGCTCATTGCGCTGTTGACGCTGTTTGTAAAAAAGTTAAAAGCCAACCCAGACAATATAGTTGGACCGATACAGAGCTCTTTGATAGATATGATTGCTATTGTTGTTATCGCATCTTATGCGAGGTTGTTACGATGAGTTCAAAAAAGCGTCATTCAATAGTTTTTATCATAATGACGACTGCTCTTGCATCTTGTATCAGTATGATTGGCGGTATCGGGATTGAGCTCACTGAACAGAATTTGCTCCCTATCATCCCCCTTGTTATTGCACTACCCGCGCTTAATACCATGGTAGGTGATTATGCTACAATCATCGCCGCACATGCGGGCAGCCCGGGAGAACGCGCAGAAACAAGGAAACGATTAATACGCTCAATAGCTAAGTCAACGCTCGTAAATATAACTGGCGTTTTTATCTTAAGCCTGCTTCTTGCGCATACGAGGCAGTATGACTTACAGTCGTCATTTATTATCCGCTTTGGTATTTTTATTGCTTTTTCTGTCAGTAGCATTGTGACGGTCATGTTTGGCATCACGTATACCCTTGATAAGATACTCGAACAACACAAGTTGAATCCTGATGATGTACTTATCCCTATTGTCACTACGGTGACTGATGTGTTTATGTTAGGCTTAATCGCACTGTCTACACAGATTCTCTTCTAAGGAATTGGTACCTCTATTGTCTTGCTTGAGTTGTTTGGCTGATAAAGCAAGTTAGTTACTGATACAAATGCTGAAGTGTCGCACACTACTACACCAGATTTCGTTTCTTTCGGTATAACAATACCAGAGAAGCCTTCTTGATCCGACCGGCATGTATAGGTATTTCCATCTGAGCCACGAGCGAAAAGATCAATACCAGGGACGAATTGAATGCCAGAGTCTGTTGGGTTGGTTACGTCAATGGTTAACGTGAGAGTACCCTTGCCAGCCACTGAATCTTTAACGACGATATCGAGCGGATGACTGACCGCTGGATTTACTGATGTACCGAGCACTCCGAGAGACGATTCTTCTTGTTGCACGGGAAGCTCTTTTACCGAGTCGGTGCGTGACATGCGTATGAGCACCCCTGAAACGACGCCGATGACTCCGACGGCGACTACAAATGATAGGACCAATGATTTTTGAACTTTCATTATCTATACCTCTAACCCTTACTACCAGTATACATTAGAGAAGTGATGACAGGTCAATGACCGCTACTTTCGCATGATCTTCTCCGTATGGCTCAAAGTACAGTCGGTATGTACTCTCGTTGTCCGGCACCATATATCCAACCTGTCCTTTTGTCGTATCACCCGCGGCTATGGGCCCCGCAATACTTGTCTGCACATCTTTTGTCGCTGTTAGATCATAGCGCTGACCGCTCGCGTCTTTCATATACATATGTGCTTCAGGTAAAAACCATTTTTCGCTATCGGTCATGTTTTTGACCGTCAACTCAACCGTCAAAAATTTGTAGCCTTCAGGAACAGGTAAATACTTTTCAATACCTTCCCTATCCGTCTTTACGCCGGTGACAGTGAGCTGAAACTGGTCGGTGCTTATGAGTTCGTTTGGCTGCCACGTTTTGAGCGCATACCCATTCCGCAACAAGTCATTTTCTTTTTTAATGCGCTCATAGTTTCTTGAAATGACAAGCGCCCCTGCTGATGATGTGATTGCAAGCAAACATGCAACTATTGTGCCGATGGTAAGCAGTTTGTGTTGTGGGTGTTTTTTTGATTCTTTCATACTTATACCTAGCTCCCTGAATATGGTCCTATGAGTGAGTTGCCGTTGTTCGTCAGCCACCAAATAGCTGAATTTGAACCGTCGGTTCGCGCCCCGCCACTATGCTTATTGTTGAATGCACTTGAGATATTCTTTCCACACCATGAGCTGGCATTAAGCGAAGTAGCAATATCATCATGATCACCGCCCGAGCCCCAGAAACCACTTGTCATTTTATACACTTGCCCATTACCGCCATTACCACCTGATGCGGTATATTTAACGATAACCCAACAGTTACCCGCTGTATTGTGGGCTGAAACGTCCGAAGATGAGCATGAACCACCTGATCCACACGTCGGTGCGGGAGCGCTCACTGTAATAGATACTGACTTTGAACTCGTACCAGCACTATTCGAACAAGTAAGTGAGTAGGAAGTAGATGATGTTGGGCTCACCGATGCACTTCCACTCTGACTCTTGGTCCCACTCCAGCTCCCTGAGGCTGTACACGTCGGTGAAGGCGATACATTAGAATTTGTCGACCATGAAATGGTTGCGGAACTCCCACTCGTAATTGAACTTGGGCTAATTGACATGGTAAGACTTGGAGCGACGCTATTGCCCCCACCGGACGGAGTAGGGCTCGGTGATGGTGATGGGCTTGGAGATGGACTTGGCGACGTTGACCCCCCACTATCGCTCCCGCCATTATCAGTGCTTCCACCGCTATCAGTACCGCCATCAGTAGTGGTGTCGCCACCAGTTGAGCTCCCCGCATCTATGTTTGAATCAGTTGAGGTATCTGCTTGCGCAAGTGCACTATCAACCGTGACCTTTCCTTCGACTTTTGTTGGACCGGCTGCGTTTTTACACGTCAGTTTATACGTCGCCGTCTCTTGAAGTGGACCTGTGTCCTGATTTCCGACGGTATTCTTCTCACCGTCCCATGTTCCAGAAGCCGTGCAAGAATCAGCGTCAGTTGCTTCCCACTGAATAACGGCACTACCACCAGGTTCTACTCTATCTGGATTGATGGTCAATTTGATGATGGGCGTCCCCCCTTCACCCCCAGCGGTCTCCTCTACTACTTCAGGCTCAACAATTGCGACTTCTTCTTCAGTACTCGCAGATTCGTCCTTTGGCATTTGACTATACCCTACTGCCAATATGGTGCCCATACCGCCCAGTGTAATAATGAGGCTCGCACCTACCAGTGCTTTGAGAGTGATAAATTTGGCTAAAATTGCTGGTATTTTCATTGCATTGTAAATTCTTCACTATGTATTGTACTGTTTTTGACGCCCATTTCTCTCATCTGAGAGCGGAGTGACTTCATCATAATAGGAGGTCCACATATAAATATTTCTTTATCGTGCAGGCCACCTACTTGCTGGTCAATAAATGCGGCGTTCAGGAACGTACCGCCCATTTCATCTGTAACATATGGTACGAAAACAAAGTTAGGAAATCTTTCTGGTAAGAATTCTTTCAATACGGCTTCTTCAACCATTTCTGAGCGCGTAGCTACGCTGTAAATCAGATAGATTTTTTGCGGGTAAGAATAAATACTCCTCGCCATACTTAAAAACGGCGTCACCCCTATACCACCACCTATCCAGACCTGCGTTTTATTCCCATAATTTGCCGGCACGAACCTACCGAATGCTCCCTCAACTTCTGCGACTGTACCCACCTGTAAATTCTTAATATTTTCAGTGTAGTCTCCGAGTGCTTTCACATAGAGCCGTAGGCCGTTTTCTTGTGGACCTGAGGCGATGGAGAAAGGGTGTGTTTCGGTACTAATACCGAGCGCATCAGAGAAAAAGAAACTTATAAACACAAATTGCCCCGCTTTAAACGTAATCGGTCGCTTCAGTGGCATAAGCTCTATCATAGTCATCGGCCCGTTCACAACGACCCGGACTACTTTGTAGACTGATTTTCTAACCAAAATATTACCAAGCAGTGTCCTGTAGATAAACGCCAAAATCCCGATAATCCCCCACAAGATGAGATATATTTTGAGCACTAAACTTTGCGTCGTGTCGGAATCAATGGTAATGGTATGAAAGAGGGAGAAAAGAAAAGCAACTCCCAAAAATCGGTGCGTGAATAGCCAAATGCGATACGGTAGTTTTATAAAAAATGTCAAAATTAGCAAAACGACCATTCCCCAAAATGCGATAATTCCGGCGTTAATGGACGCTGCCTCTTGAACTTCCGAGAAGCTGAGAGACGTATCGAGCACGCGTGGCCATAAAAATTTTGCAGCTTCGCCCATCGTCCCTGCGATTTCTGTATTGATATATCTCAGCGCAAGAAAAAGCGGATGAAATACGAGCAGGACAAGCGAAAGTCCTCCGGTAATATGATGTGCAATATAGACACGATTAAGTCCTTCAAAAAAGTGCTCCAACCATTGCTTTCGTAGCGCGAGCAACATATTAACTGCAAACAAAATATACCCAATAAGGCCAGTAAGTTTCCCGAAGGTCGAAAACACACTGTAAGAATCAGCAAATGCGTAAGTGAGGTCGTTCACGAGTAACCACAAAATAACAGGGATGAGACAAAATAACCCGATTAAAATCCAGCCACCAAAACGCTCAGTAAATATCGTTCGTTCTTGTTTGGTCATACACTCTCAAATACTTGCATATAGTTTATGCTTTTTTGGCAGGTTTTTGCAACCTTATAACAGATATAAATCGTGATATAATAAACGTGATGTATAAGCAAATTTCTCGTCTAAGCGTGCGGAGTGTGGTCATGCTCTTTAATCTTGTCCGTTTTTTTGCTGTGATTGCGCTTTTTTATATAGTGTACAAACTCTTACTCGAGCAGCTCCTCGATGGTTCTCAACAAATTTTGGCCGTCTTTGGGTTGTGGATTTTCAGCGCGTACATTGCGCTACCTCGTCTGCATCGGTTATTGACGAAATACTATCTCCCTAATTATTTTGTAGGCCGAGTCCGTAGTGGAAGTGGTTTACTGAGCGATCCCGTCAACCTAGCATTTTTTTCAAACAAGGAGACATTAGTTCGAGCAATGAAACGTGCCGGCTGGAAACAAGCCGAGCAACTCACGATTCGTACTTATTTAAAAACAGTTGTAGCGATACTCCTCCGTCGGAGTTACCCTACTGCACCTGTGGGAAATATGTATCTCTTTAATAGGAAGCAGGACTTTGCATTTCAAATTGAAATTGGAGGTACACCAAATGCACGGCACCATATTCGCTTCTGGAAAACACCCCACGGGTGGCGTTTACCTGGTGGTCACCGTGCTGATTGGCTTGCTGCGGCAACCTATGATTCAGGAGTCGGATTCAAACTTGCAACGGGACAAATCGACCACACCATTGATACCAACATTGACCAAGAGCGAGATTTCATTATTGCGACACTCAAGAAAAACGCCTGCGTCGATAAAATAGAAATCGTTAAGCACTTTACAGATAGTTATCACGACCATAACAATGGTGGCGATCGTATCAAGACAGATGGCACGCTTCCCTTCATTACTATTCGTAATGTTTGACAGATGTTTTAGTCATTGCTAAAATACTACTATGACTAACGCGCTGCTCTCCGAGCAAGATCGAAGACTCATCCATGCACTACAGATATTGGGAGATGAGACTCGTTTTAAAATGTTCAAGTTAATGTTAGAAAAGAATGATTTGTGCGTGAGCGAAATCGCACAAACACTGGGTGTTTCTGTTTCAGCCGTGTCGCAACATTTTAGGAATTTTGAGCTCTTGCATATCGTTAAAAAACAACGACATGGACAGCGTATTTGCTACCTCATTAATGAAACCGACCCATTTGTGAAACAGTTATATAATCTCGTTTGTAACAATTAAAGGAGACAATACAATGAAGAAAAGTAAAATCACCATTTATTCAACTACGACGTGTGGTTTCTGCCGGATGCTTAAAAGTTACTTGAAAAGCAAAGATATTGATTTCGAAGAAAAATTAGCCGACGAAGACCAGAATTTAGCGCGCGAACTCTATGAAAAAAGCGGCCAGCTTGGCGTGCCCTTCACCATTATTGAGCAAGAAAACGGTGATACGGTAAATATCCTTGGGTTCGACCGTCCACAATTTGATAAAGTACTTGGCTTAAACTAGTCACTCAGCGCTCACTTGCAACTACAGCGCAAACTGCGCTATGATAATGTTGACTTTTTTAAAACAAAACAATGAAAACAGCAAAAAAACACTGGAGACAACGATACCTCACACGACGTGTTTTATTTGAGCACCTCGGGCTCGTGATACTCATTGCACTAAGCGTAAGTCAACGTTCGCTTATCGCTGATGCGCTGTCGTCTTTCTGGAGCAGTAACCGGTTATTATTTTTTTATGCAAGTATGCTTTTTTGGTTCATGCTCCCAATAACACCACTGAGCTATCAGATACTTGCACATAAAAAACTGCCACTACACATCACCGTACTTGCACAGCTTGCTGGCGCAGGGCCAGGTCGCGTCATACCAGGCGGGCTCGGCAGATTAAGTTTTGGCGCACTAAATCTACATAAGTTGGGGCTTAATCTTCAGCGCTCCATAATTATAACTGCAACCAATAATATTATCGGACTTATCGTAAATAGCGTCCTCTTTGGATATATTCTCCTTACCTATCCGCAAATACGGGAAGCTGTTATAGACAATATTAATAGCCGTACCTTACCTACTATCTTGATAGTACTATTTCTACTCATAAGCACCATCCTCTGGCTTTCTCACGTTAAAGCTGCCCAAAAATTTATAAATAAACTAAAAAAGCAATCAGTACTCATAGGTGCAGACTTACTAAAAAATCCACTAAAATCGCTCTTGCTTGTCACGTTAGCTATCGCCATACTCTTTGGACATGTTGCGATAATGTACATCGTTTCTCAATCAGTCAGCGCTCACTTAACGATAAGTGATATTATCATTGCACTTAGCGTGGGAGTAGCGGTTGGTGGTTTACTGCCAACACCAGGTGGTATTGGTGGTGTTGAAGCGGGTACTATAACTATCCTCGTCTTGCTTGGATATGATGCGACTCAAGCGACTACAGTCACTCTTTTGTTCCGTGCCATAACCTATTGGCAGCCCCTTTTGCCGGGATTGGCAGCATATCTATATTTGAGGAAAAGACAACTACTTTGATTTGCTGAGTCGTGGGAAAATCACTTTACCAATAATGTGACGATCTTGAACCCAGCCATAGTTTCGGCTGTCGGTTGAGTGGTCCTTGTTGTCACCTTCAAGATATAAGGTTCCGTTTTTCATATCCGTAATGCGTTTTATAACTTCTTTGCGATTTACAAAAGCTACAACAATATCACCAACACGAAAAGAACGAGACATCATAACAATCACCGTTTGACCTGGTCGTAAGGTGGGCATCATACTCGCGCCTTCTACTCTTCTGAAATATAGCAAGGTTTAGCTCACCTACTTTTTTGAGTCCGCAAACATATGTGAAATAGCGTGCACCATATCGACAAGTTCATCGCACGTAGCGGTATCCATAGACTGTTTGACCTTGCCACATTGTTTCGCTGCCTTCCAAAATACCTCATGCAAGTCAGGGAATTTCTCAAGATGTTCGGGTTTAAAATAGTCACTCCAAAGCACATAAAGTTCTTGCTTACATTTCTGTGCATGCTTTTCTTTTGTCGTAACGATGCGTATTGCTTGATTCATTTTCACGGGGTCCTGTGGATCAATCGTTCCGAGCTCTGAGTATTTCTCAACCATACGTCTGCAGGTCGCAGCTGCATGCATCATCGTATCAGTCTCATAAATGCCACATGGGACATCACAATGAGCATAAACCGGTTTTATAAATCTATTAAACATACATTTCCTCCTGCTTACTATATTGTAGCACTAAGACGAAAAGGGAGTGCTTAAGAATGTTTACGCTTTTGAGCATGTCGCCACTTTTCAATTTCAGCATGATGGCCACTTAAAAGTACTTCGGGAACCGTCAAGTCGTGGAATTTCAATGGTCTTGTATATTGTGGGAACTCTACCGTTCTGTCGTCATCTTGGAAACTCTCGATTTCTGCTGAAGTTTCCCCACCAAGCACGCCAGGCAACAGTCTTACGACACTGTCGGTAATGAGCATTGCGGGTATCTCGCCGCCCGTCAGCACATAGTTTCCCACGCAAAGTTGCTCATCAACCCAGTTCACAACACGTTCATCATATCCTTCATAACGAGGGCAAACAATTATCAGCCCTTTTTCGTCACGAGCAAAGCGTTTTGCATCAGACTGCTTGTACATATGACCCCGCGGAGTGGGCAGTAAAACGACCGCGTCAGGATCTTGTTTCTTAGCAAATTCTATTGCAGACACCAGAGGCTCGATCATGAGCAACATGCCGTCACCTCCGCCGTAAGGAGGATCATCTACCTGCTGTCGCTTGCCAAGCCCAAAATCTCTCAGTTGTATGATCGAAAACGCTACCGCTTTCGCTTCTTGAGCCTTCCACATCATCGAACTGTTTAAGATTTTCTCAAACATCTCGGGGAACAAGGTGATAATTTGAATTTTTTTCATAAATATTACGTATTATAACATATTTATAGTTATGCTTCTAAAAGACAAAACTACCCGTATATGGGTAGTTTTGTTATCACATAAGGCTCCCACTCACACGCAGTACATGTTAGTGGCTCGCTTGAACCTTTTTATTTGTACCCCTGTCTTGTAGGACAGGGCCCGCAGTCGTACTCTTTATTTTAGATTTCGACTGTATACTATCATAACAAGGAGAAGTTGAATGCGCAAGTGTTTTTAAACATCAAGATCGTCAAGATCTTCAAGCTCTCTTCGTGTTCGCGCAATTGCGCTTTCTTCTTCACCACTATCCCTTGCCGCGTCTTCAGCTGCAGATGTGTCAACAGTTGTGGTATCGTCGTGAGCACTAAAAGTTTCTTCGGTATTAGCTACGGGGCTACTAGACCATCCACCTTCATCATTTGAAGTTGATGCGTTTCTCTCTTCACGTGGGATACCGTTATCAACGATTTTAAGGTTGTATCGAGCTTCATTTTTTGTACCAAGCGCACGTAGGAGCGTTCGCAAACTCTGCGCTGTTGCACCACGTTTACCAATGACTCGTCCCAAATCTTCTGGGTCAACCGTAAGCGTAAGGAGCACTCCCTTCTCATCAATAATTCGCTCTACTTTTACCGCTTCTGGTTTACCAACAAGTGATTTAACCACGTATTCAATAAATTGCTGGTCAATAGTTGTTTCAGACATAGTCACTCCCTTAAGATTCTGATTTTTTAACGATTTCTAACCTTAGTATCGGGTTAGTCGATTTTAAGTACCTTTACTCAGTTGCAGTAGCTTCTACTGCTTCAGTAGGTGTAGCTTCTTCGGCTGTTGGAGCCTCGGTTGCTGGCGCTTCTTCTTGTGGTTCTTCAGCTACTGGCGCTTCTTTTGGTTGATTCTTACGAAGTTTTTCACTGTTCTTGATTGTGCGCTTCTTCTCTTTAGACTCTGTTTGAACCCAAGCTGGTAGGGCTATTTTTTCTGCCTTGAGCAACGACACGACTCGAGGCGTCGGCTGTGCACCATTTGATAAATAGTACTCAACTTTTTCTTTGTCGAGTGTGGTTTGTTTTGTGTGTGGGTTGTGATGTCCTATGCGGGCAACCACACGTCCGCTCGTCGGCGTCAATCGCGCCTCCTGCACAACAACTCGGTACTCTGCGTAGCCTTTTCGGCCAACTCGCTGCATACGGATAGCAAGCATGTAACTGTAGTCCTTCTCTTAACGTTTACTAGTTCCTGATATTGTACCAACAGAGGTGAAAAAAATCAAGCACCCGTGAGCTTCCGCTTTGATTTTAAAGCTTTTTCAGCGGCTGAAACTTGAGCACTTTGTTTACTTGGCCCTTGACCTTCTGCACGCATGACGCCGTCAACAAAAACTCCTACCTTGAATATCTTTTCATGATCGGGACCTTCTTCTGATAACACCTTGTATTGAGGGGTAAAGCCTTCTTCACTTTGTACTACTTCTTGGTATCGAGATTTTGGATCTTGCCAAGATCCTGTTTTTAAAATATCGCTAAAGGTCACCAGCAGTGTTCGTTCTATAAAAGCCTGTGCCACCTCATAGCCCTGGTCTAAATAAAGAGCTCCAATGACTGCTTCATAGGCGTTTGCTAGTATTTGCAATCTAGCTCTTTCTGAATTTGCGCGTTTTTCACCTCTAGAAAGTCGCAACAGTACTTCAAACCCATTTCGCTGCGCTGCCATACCAATACTTTCGGTTCGGACCAAACTACTTCTCCAGTTGGTCAAAATTCCTTCTGGCTCATCATAGCTATCGTATAAATATCGCGTAGTAACGAGCTCCAAAACTGCGTCGCCTAAAAATTCGAGACGCTCGTTGTGCTCTTTGGCGGTTTTCTTATGTTCGTTCACATAACTTCGGTGAGTGAATGCCGTTATTAGTAATTGCACATCATTAAATGTTGTATGGAGCACCTGCGTTGCAAAATCTGCATATGGTTGTGTTGGTATCATAAAGTTGTATTTGTAATTAAGGGTTCATAGACGACTACTTGGTACTTTCGCCAAGACAGCAGTGATATATCAACGCTCAATCGAGTTGGGTTCTCATTCCTTTCTTATATTTAATTTCCCTGACGGATCTTTTTAAGTCCGAGCAATATTATCTTTCCAATATCTTCATACTCGATTTTATCGAGTGCTTCGTTTGCAGGTAACCACTTGATACCTTTCATCCATTCTTCTGGCTTGATGTCATTCGTATCTCCTTTTGCCTCAACAAGAAAAATTTCTGTCGTCATTAACACAAGACTTTGCTGTCGACGATATTGGAAGTTAATTTTACCAAGCCAGCCCATCATCTTCATTTCCTGAAGACCTGTCTCTTCTCTGATCTCGCGTTCAGCTGTTTCTTTAGCTGTTTCGCCTTCTTCTATGTGGCCTTTTGGTATAGTCCACCTATCTTTCGCATCCTGGATTAACAGTATTTCTATGGCACCACGATCATTTCGACGCCATACAACACCACCAGCAGTCGGTTCTTTCACTACTTCAGATATTGCAGGCCGTTTTCTTTTTACGATCTTCTTAAATGCGTTTATTGGCTTAGGTCTCTTCATGCTTTCAAATCTTTCTGCTTCTCACTATCAGGATGCTTTCGTTTTTTGACTCCCTCAGTTTTTGTCTCTTTCACTTTGCCAAGCTTTTTTGCTGCTGTACCCAGTACACCATTTACGAATTTACTTGAATTATCAGCACCAAAGCCTTTTGCCAGTTCAACTGCTTCATTGATAATGACTTTAATTGGCACCCCTGATTCATGGTTCATTTCCCAAACACCCATACGGAGCACGACTCGGTCTATGCGCGCTATCTGACTTAGAGGCCATTCAGGAGCAAGCGGCTGAATAAAATCGTCAAGAATGGATGCTTCTGCAAGTACTCCGCGAACAAGCTCGACAACAAAAACTTTATCCTCCATCACTTCGCTATAGCGAGAGATGTTACGCTCCAAAACAGATTCAATATCTAAATCTTTTTCGCGCACTTCAATCCTAAAATCAAGTTCATACAGCGTCTGTAGTGCGACGATGCGACCGAGATGTCGGTTTGAAGCCATGTGGTTCTTCCTTTTTGTTGATTGTAAAGTTGTTAATTAATGCGTATTTCAGCGAAGAAGCGACGTTATTTCGTCGCTTCAGTTTTCAATTTCTTACCTGATTGCTTAGTCGTAGTCCGAGCTTTGACTGGCGATTTACCATTGACCGCACGTGCCAATTTCAAAACAAGGTGACTTCGACGCATGCCGGTAGCACGCGCGCTGGTTCGTTTCTTTGGTTTTCCCATGAACCTTATCCTTCCTCTTCTTTTGCGTATTTCAGCAAAGATTATTGCAAATAATTACTTGACAGTATAGCGGTTATGCGCCGAAATCTCAAGTAGAAACTTACATGCCGACCTACTTCACTACACGACGATACTGATAAGTCGTCCGGTAATGTAAATGATTTTTTTCGGTTGCTTTCCGGCAAGGTGCGTGATGACATTATCTTGCTTTAGAGCACTTTGGGTTACCTCACTCTCAGAAGCATCGCGCGATACCTCAATCTCAGCTCGTACTTTACCATTAACTTGTATAGCGAGCTTCATCGTACTATCCAAGAGATATGCCTCGTCAAATGCGGGCCAATGATTGCGGTGAACGCTGTCAGTATTACCAAGTTGATGCCATAACTCCTCTGCAAGATGTGGTGCGAAAGGTCCGACGAGCTGAATTATCGAACTTAAGAAAAAATCCCACGATGATTTATGCACATATCCGACGCTTGCCTTAACGAGGTATGCCTCGTTTATGGCACCCATCATAGTTGCAACAGCAGTATTGAAACTTAATTGTTGCATATCGTCTGTTACTTTTTTAATCGTACGATGAGCTACCCTATCCAAATGATCATTTGCTTGCGATACGGCCGAGTCTGTAGATTCCAAAAATTCTTGTGTTAAAGTCCAAATTCTATTTAAGAATTTGTATGTTCCAGGGACTCCGTTCGTATTCCAAGGGGTGTCTTGATCATAAGGTGCAATAAAGAGCTCAAAAACTCTGAGCGCGTCAGCCCCATAGCCAGATTCGATAATATCCATCGGATCAACGGTATTTCCTTTACTCTTGCTCATCTTAGTCCCGTCTTCGGCATTGATATAGCCGTTGTAAACGAGCTTCCGAACTGGCTCTGCTAACTCAGCTGGCATTATTCCTGCATCAACTAAGACTCTTTGGAAAAATCGAATATACAGCAAATGTGCAACCGCGTGGTCGCCACCAAAATAAAAGTCTAGCGGGAACCAATAAGCCGCTTTTGCTGGTTCGAATGCTTGTGAGTTGTTATGTGCATCAGTGTAACGATGTAAATACCAGGTACTACAAACATACCCGTCCATAGTGTCAGTTTCACGTTTTGCAGGCTTGCCACATGTCGGGCATGTTGTATTTACCCAAGAATCAACGCCTGCCAGCACCGAGTGATTGCTCCCATCAGGCGCAAAATTTGTAACGGGCGGTAGTTCGACCGGTAGTTCGGAGGCGGGTACCAAGACGGCTCCGTGTTCTTCACAATGAATGATAGGAATCGGTGCACCCCAATAGCGTTGCCTACTTATCAACCAATCGCGGATTTTATAATGTGTCTTTTTCTCTCCCGCTCCGATTGTCTCAAGTTTTTTAATGATAGCTATGCGAGCTTCTTCTAAATTTTGCCCATCAAATTCCCCTGAGTTGGCCATACGGAACGCCGATTTATTATGCTTAATTTCTTCGGCATAATTAACAAATTCGTTACGATCGGTCGTGAACACAATAGGAATCCCAAACTTTTCAGCGAACGCAAAGTCGCGCTCATCCTGACCTGGAACCGCCATAATCGCACCACTGCCATAACCCATCAGTACGTAATCTGCGACCCACACTTCGATTTCCTGACCATTGAGTGGATTTATAGCTGTCAATCCTTCAATCTTCACGCCGGTTTTTTCTTTTCCGGCTTCACGATCGAGTTCACTTTTCCGTGTTGTTCGTATCACATAATCACTAATTTCAGATGCGTTATCGGCGAGTTGACCATAAGTACCCACAATAGGGTGCTCTGGAGCAAGCACCATGAAAGTTGCACCAAAAATAGTCTCAACAGCCGTCGTAAATATATCGAGATGTTCTGATTCTGCACTGAGCCCACTTAGCCCAAAACGAACGGACGTACCTTCTGAACGGCCAATCCAATTCTTCTGCATCGTTTTGATTTTTTCAGGCCAATCTAATGCGTCCGTTGCGTCAAGGATAGCATCGGCATATGATGTAATCTTAAAAAACCATTGGTTCAGACTTTTTTTCGTAACAAGTGGATCAGAATCCCCGTCATGTCTCCAACATTTTCCACCCACTACTTGCTCATCAGCTAGTACCGTCTTGCATTGGTCGCACCACCACTGCATTTTTTCTGCTTGATAGGCAAGTCCGCGTTCATACATGAGCGAGAAGAGCCACTGTGTCCATCGGTAATAAGAAGGATCGCTCGTGTTGAATTCGCGTTCCCAAGCAAAACTTATCCCAAGTCGTTGTAATTGTTTTTTAAAGTAAGCTATATTATTCGCAGTTGATTCTGCTGGGGGAGTGCCTGTCTTTATTGCATAATTTTCCGCCGGAAGCCCAAACGCGTCCCACGCTATATTGGTCATAACGTTATGCCCACGTTGTCGATAATAGCGTGCTACCGCATCCGATATAGAATAGTTTCGAACATGACCAGTATGAAGCCCTGATCCGCTCGGATAAGGTAACATAGGTGTGGCATATATTTTCTGGGTGTTTTCGTCTTCATTTACTTCATAAAGTCGATCTTGCAACCATTGTTGTTGCCATTTTGGCTCTATTTCGTTTGGGTTATAACGCTTCATAACTGTTTATTATATCCTAGATGCTTCCTTCTCTATAATGTACGTGCTTTTGTTTGCCAGCCCAACGACCTTTTGGTACACCGAATTGTAGACCTACTAATGTGTCTCGCTCATATACCGGCTTCAATCTTTTACCTATTTCGGTATACCCAAGATTCTCGTTACGGTGTAGCTTAAGGAGCATTTCTATCTCATGCATCACTACTTCTTTGAAGGCATCGTAATCAAGTTCATGCACAAGTGTCTGGTCTACATATTGCATAAAGTCATCGAGTAAAAGTGTTTCACCATTTTTTGCATATACTTCGTGAAATAATAGCGCATTTACGACACTAGCAGTTCGGCCAAGAATTTCCACGTAACCTTGAGCATTGTCTGTATTTCTTTCAAAGTAACTCTTTAGATTTGCCACACGTCTCCTTACTGTAATCCTCTGTATGTCTGATATAGCCACCCTACTATCCGTAATACATATAGGCATCCTACTTGCTCGTTTATACGTTTTTGAATTTTCTTTTTCATTCTGTTCATGTTCGCGCACATATCGGACGTCGTCGATACTGAGTCCATAATTACCTTGATTTTCGGCTTCTTTTATAAGGAACCTTGTTCTTTTTGGCATAACATATTTCTCGAGCTCCATATCTTTGGGCTCTTGTTTATGAGCTCCTTCGTCCAAATTTCGATTTTTGTCGTCGATTCGTGCACGCTCTACAAGAAGCTTATTCCTTAATGTTCCCTCAAACGTATCACGATGTCTTTGTGCAGATTCAGAAGCGATAGTATCAAAATAGGGATGTAATATGCGCTGAGCAGCGTCTGGATCTCCGTCCCAATCGTACAACACGAGTGCTTGAAAAGGACGCTTACCTATACGAGCGATGTGGGTTCGTAACGCGCTTCTTTGCAGTACTTCATTAATGCATGCACCTACTTGTAGTTCGCCTTTTGGGGAATCCTTATGTCTACTATCTCTAGGGATGATCTCTTCTAACTCTTTGTCAACGTGACAAAAATTGTTAAAAATTGACTCAACACCAACCTTGAGCTGGCTTGGAGTAATCGGAATATTTTTAGCATGTGCGAGGGCGGCAATACATAAAGCACCTGCGGATGAATATTCTAAAGTACGAACATTATCAATATAAAGTTCCAATGCTGATGTCACAGCCAGCTGAATCTCGGTGTTTTCAGGTGCGATAAGCTGTGTATGGGCGATGTATTCCATAGTATCGCTTATGATACATTATCTAGTGCCGATAACCACATGCGGTATCATTGATTGTTCCTTATTTTTTTGTAACTATCCTACTGTGAACCAAATAGAAATCGCTTTTCTGCTGTGATAGCTACGTCATTTTCATGTTTTATATCTCGTTCAACTACTACCCTGAATGGATATGATGTATGTTGCTCATAATGTCCGTTTAGGGCCCTATCAAGGCTAATTCGTCCAATATAGGATAGTGCGCGCGTAATTACTTCTGAATCAAGCTGTTCAGTACATAGAGCTGACTCGTACACTTCGTCAATTCTTTTCAGTGTATCCATATAACGCATACCAAAGCGAGCGTCAACAGCGTGAATTTCTACGACTAAATCCTCATCAGTAAACGAAAGATAATCTTGTATAAAAGATGCATATTCAGGAATAGAACTTAATCGGTTTCCATTTGAGAGCATCGGATCAAGCGCTCGTTTTTTCATCGCGCTAGGCAATGTAAAGATAATTCGTTCACGTCTAGGATCATACATAATCCCTTCCGGCTGCGCTTCGGCAGTTTTATGCACAGAAATACCGAACGGTACAGACGGCATTGCATTATATTCTTCGGTGGGATGTATGAAACGATGACTAGCGTTTGGGTTAGCTTGTATTTCACCAAACAACTTTTGAAACTGGTGCACTCGTTGCCTTGTGCGAGCGAGTCCTTGGATTGTATCCGAAACGAGCTGAATATTTCTTGTATCAATGTCACCCTCAAGATATACGTATCTTGGGTCTGTCTCCCATTCAAAGCCATAGAGCCCGTCATGTGGATGAGCTCGTGTAGCACCACCACTACCGATCGTTTTGCGGTAATACGCATCAAGGACTGTAGCGTATTTGCTCGATGTCATGCGATGTTTCATCTGAACTTGCTGATTCTGGAGTGCGGCTCGTTGTAAAGGGTTTAGAAAATGCTCACTCCCAAGATAACAAAGCCCAATTCCAAGAATTCTGCCGAAGGATGGATCTCGTACTACAAGCTTTTCTTCTTCAATAGCTACTAACTTGTTTAACGCATATCTCGTGGAAAATGTATTACTATCAAGCCACCCCATACCGTGAAGTTGTCTGAGTGTAAATTCAAGTCTGTCGATGTTTAAATCTGGATATTCATCATCAATATATTTTTTTGGAACAATGTCCAGTAAACCCTTTCGTTTTGCAGATTGCATAAAATGCGTATGTTCTAAAATTCTTCCCGCATCATGATCATGTGCATTTTGAGCCCCAGCGAAAGTTTGTATTAAAAAGTCAGATGAGTGCGAGTTTAGTCTATGCGTTGCGTCGTTCACAAAGTTTTGCACTAAATGAGCTTCTACCTGCCGAGAATCTGAACCATCAAGTGCTACATTGAGAACAAATTGGCCAGCGATGCCAAGAAATCTTTTTAAATCTGTGTGCTCGATAGGTCCATCATTATCGAAACAAAGCTGAGACTTGTCGATAGACGCCCAAATCACCGGATCAAATAGTGCCTCGTGCAAGATAGGATACTCTTTTGCCTCTAGAAATTGAGACGGCAGCACACTATCCAGAATTGATATATCACCAAATTCTCTGTTCAATCGATATTCAGTAATCATGTCAGTTCATTGTACGTAAAGACGAATAATAAACCATGAGCGTCTTTAAAGTATCGTGTAGTACGAGGTAAAAGCTGCATCATTGCCATGAATAAGATTACGATGACGAGACTGAATAAGCTCAGTTAATGAACCTATTGAGCCATTCCCTATTGCACGTTTATCTATTTCTAATACCGGTGCAATATTCGCGCTCGTGCCGCTCGCAAACACTTCATCGGCGATATACAATTCCGTAATATCAATGGATCGTTCTTCTACCTCAATGCCGAGCTCTTTCTTTGCAAGCTCAATAACTGTTCTTCTATTAATGCCTTCCAGTAAATCTGTTGTCGTGTCTGGGGTTATAAGCTTCCCGTGTCGCACCATAAAAATATTGGCTGCACTTAGCTCACAAACATGCCCCAGACTGTCTAAAAATAGCGCATCGTCGTAACCACTATCGAGCGCATCCTGCTTGGCAAGTACCGAGTTGACGTATGCGCCATTCACTTTGGCACGTGATGGTATGGCAAAATCCGGAATGCGTCGCCAGTGACTCGTTTTAAGTCTCGCGCCTGTAGCTCTTAAGATAGGCTCTGCATCATAGACAAACATACTGAGCGTCGATACAAGTCCACGTGAACGTGTCCCAGCAATTTCACTCGTCACGTGCACCGTTGCCCTTACATACACGTCGCGTTTTATTGCATTCGCACGGATTAGCCTTTTGGTTGCTTTTTCAAAAGACTCATAAGTCCATTGATCTGCAAACGTATCAATTGCAAGAATGTGCGCCGACTGGAGTAATCGTTTAAAGTGATCAGCGAGTCTAAACGCTATCAATTCACCTTTTTCATTTTGACTAACGGGGAATACTGTGTAGACACTTAAACCGTATAAGACCGCGGAGCTTGCAATGCTAAGTTGTGCATCCTTATGATCGACAATATTTTTTCCAAAAAATACCTTTTTATACATGGTAGCCATGCTTACCTCCCTTGAATTAAATCAACAAATGTTCGCACTAAATCTGGCATTTCATACCCTGCAACCGCAGCTGCTTTTGGGAAAAGACTTTGCGAAGTCATACCTGGAATTGTATTGAGCTCTAATACAAATAGCTTACCTTCGCTATTCATCATGATATCGGTTCTTGATATGTCTCTTGCTCCGAGCTCACGATGTACCAAGAGCGCTATCTCTTGGGCTTCTTGCTGTTTTTGCTCCGAAACGAGCTCGAGTGGTGCTGGACATAATTCCTGTGTCATGCCGTTGTATTTATTCACAAAATCAAACTCTCCATCAGCTGGCGGTACAATTGCTATCACTGGAAGGGGTTTATCGCCCAATATCGCGACGGTCAATTCTTGCCCCTCAACTAATTCTTCAAGAATCATTTCGTCGTATTTAGATAGAAGTTCACTTGCATCATTTTGTGCGTTAGCATTAGGTGTTCGCACTATCAATGTGTCGACAGAAGACCCTCCCTTAATCGGTTTTAGAACATATGGTTTTTGGAATAGCTCGTGATCAAGGTCTTCTTGAGTCACCACAGCAAATGCAGGCATGTTGATACCCGCTTTTTCGAGAATGTTATGGCTTTTTACTTTATCAAAACACAGCGCCGACACTTCTTCGGTAGATCCAAGATAAGGCACACCAAGATCGTCCAGTTTTTTTTGTATGATCCCATCTTCACCATCTATACCGTGTAATATCGGTAACACGATATCACTTGATTTGACAGCCTCAGCTAGTCCGCTATCACCGTCAATCGGATCATATATCGCGACATCCAACCCTGCTTGTCGCGCAGCCGCAGAAACTGCATCACCTGATCGTAGCGATACAACACGTTCTGGCGAATCACCTCCTTGTAGGATGAGTAATCTCATTGTGATACCTCGAATGCTTTTTTCTTTTTAGCAAGCCACGATTCGCTTTGTCGAACTAATTCTTTATAATCAGTTTCGTTTTTGAGTAGCATTTTGACTGCTTCCTCTGCAAATACACCGTTTTGCGAACCTTTACACAGTACGCACGTCTTATCTTTATGAGACTCTAGGAACGTCTTCACATGCTTCGCTGCTTCGTAAGGTGAGGTAACTTCGATTACCTCGCATCCATTTTTACGGGCAGCTGCAGCCGTGTATTTATTTGCATCACTACCGAGTGTCACTACGAGGTTTACCTTCTTTGGGTCGCACATCTCTCCGATAAGCGTATGTTCAGTAGTAGATGTTTCACCAAGTTCATTCATATTGCCTAGAACAGCAACTTTGTACTTCTCTTTTCGATCATACAAATAACGAATTGCGGCTTGAACTGCTTCAGGTGAGGCATTATAAGTATCGTCTATAATTACTGAGTCGCTAAGCCCCCTTAAAATATTCAT
>DAOLHH010000014.1:0-20602 GCA_035329185.1 Candidatus Saccharimonadota bacterium
GGCACATGAGATTGAGACGCCAGTGAGCAATTCAGAATTATTTGGCACTTCAGGACCCGTTATATCCAAGAGACAAGAGGCTAATGACACCAGGGTATTACAGCCATCTATTACTGAAGTGCAGGAATTACTTGGTAGAGTAACAATGTTTGATGAGTTCAGTATCAACTATATAGCTAGTTCAAAGGATGTCGAAAATGTACCAGAATGCTAACAGACCCCGCAAACAGAAAGAACTACCCCGACACAGCCCTGAAATAGGTATATTTTCAACTGCCTATGGCCGAAGAAAAGGTGTTATTACTGATCGGGGATTAGTAACGTTTAGCTTTGCTTTAGGTGTATTACCAGACGTGCGCTATAAGCGAAATTTCTATACATATTTTGATGATGAGAGAAAAAATCTATTTGTTCAGCTTATATTGGGTCCAGATATGGGTTTTCTTAAAGCAGAAATATCAATCGCAAGACAAAATTTTTCTACGGTAGCACAAGGTGTCGCAAAAATAGAGAATATCCGGCACGCGTTACAAGACCACCAGTTTGTTCCTGAAAACGTTTTCCACGGAATGACACGAAATATGGCGCTGTTGGCGTTGAGTCATTCGCTTCATACAACAAATACTGAAATAGGGCAAAATAGTTTCAGGATTGACCACGACGAAGTAATTAGCCCTTTCATTTCTGCCGCAGAGTCTTACGGCAATACAGTCTCAAATCCAGAAATTGCTACACATAGTGCACTCTACGCTACGGTTTTCGCTGGAAAGCAATTAGCCCGTCCGAACCTGTAAACATTTAATTGATTTATGCCTATATTTTTGCTATAGTATTTTTAGTTACCGAAGACAGTAGCTGGGGTAAACCCTTAATCGAGCTACCGAGGCGATATGAAAATATTGTTTTTGAGCATAAATAATGCGTTCTTCGTAAGAGGAACGTTTTTTTATTCTCGGTAACAACGTTCAATCAATGGTCGATATAGATTGAAGTAATAAGTAGCTTACGAAAGGATTAAAAAGCGTGGCACTTAGCAAAGATAAGAAAAATGAAATCGTCAAAGAGCTTGTTGATTTACTTGGCAATGCAAAAATGACGGTGGTCGTTAAGTACGAGGGCACTACTGTTGCTGCAATGCAAGAACTTCGCGAGAAAGCTGAAGAGAACGGCACCGTTGTGAAAGTAGTCAAAAACCGTCTTGTGCAAAAAGCATTTGGCTCAACTGAGTCTCACAAAGAAAGTGACACAAGCGCACTAAATGGAATGCTCTTGTACGCATTCAACCCAAATGACGAGGTTGCACCCGCTCAAGTTATTTATGAAATGGCTAAAGCGGAACCACAGCTTGAGTTTATTGGTGCATATGATGCAACTGGTAAAGCTCTGAGTGGAGACGAAGTAAAAGCACTTGCTCAACTACCAAGTCGAGAAGTGATGATTGCAACAGTTATCAACACCTTGCAGTCACCAGTCAATGGCGTAATCTCTGGATTGCGTGGAAACGTGCACGGGTTATTGGATGCAATTGCATCAAGCAAAGCATAACAACGCTTTACGTGTCTGATATCTGATACTTGATGACAGAAATTCAGCTATCAGCTATTTACTATCAATTATTAATATACGAAGGAAATTATCATGGCAGATATAAAGAAACTTGCTGAAGAACTTACTAAATTAACAGTCCTTGAAGTAAAAGAACTTCAAGACATCCTTAAGGATGAATATGGCATTGAGCCTGCTGCTGCTGCAGTTGCTGTTGCTGGTCCTGTTGCTGGTGGCGACGCCCCAGCTGAAGAAGCTAAAAGCGAATATGACGTTGTCTTAAAGGACGCTGGAGCACAGAAAGTTGCAGTTATTAAGGCTGTTAAGGACGTTACTGGCCTTGGTCTTGGTGAAGCAAAAGCTATCGTTGACGGCGCTCCAAAGACTGTCTTAGAAAAAGCTAAGAAAGAAGACGCAGAAGCTGCAAAGAAAGCACTTGAAGAAGCTGGTGCTACCGTAGAACTCGCGTAAATTGAGCTTAAAGAAGTAAAGATCCGTCTCATGAATAGTGAGGCGGATTTTTTATGCTTTTGTTTAACAACATTCTGTCTGATAGTATTTTTTAATGGCGTACTCTTACGAAGAATTACCATCCGGCATGACAGCAGTATTTGGTCATGAAAAGCATTTCCAAACCTCCTCTGCGCACCTTGTATTTAAAGCTGGCTCATTACATGAGAGTGATAGCGCACCACCCGGTGTAGCACATTTTCTGGAACATACGCCGTTCCAAGGAACACGCTCTTTTCCAACACTAGACAGATTTAATAATTTCGTGAAAAGTGATGGTTCTGACTACAACGCGTACACAGCGCCTACTACAACGGGTTATACAGCTGATGGCTTAAGACTAGATAATATATTAAAAACTGTATTCGAATTGGGCTTTCACCCACTTCTAACAAAAAAGGGCTTAGAAAACGATAGAAATGCGGTTATCGAAGAGGCTCGAGCAGAACAATTCCACCCATATCGTCAAGAAATAGAAGCATATCATACATTGTTTGGTGGCGTGAAGTATGCACGATTAATCACAGGGAATGTTGAGGATATTGAACAGATTACGAGAGGCGATATATTGTCATTCTTCAAAAGTCATTATCACCCGTCAAACGCTCACCTTGTCGTTTGTTCATCAGAACCAATCAGAGAACAGAGAAAAATTGCGAATATGCTTGCGTCTCAGATAGATACGAGCAGGTACCATAAACCACAGATACCTGAGAGATTACAGCTACATTGGTTAATGCAAGAAGACCTTGTTCATGCGCATCATAACCAAGTTGATGATGATGAGGCACAATCGGGTATCTCCATGGGATTTCATGTTGATACCCCTAAGACGTTTGAAGATTACATTTTAACCGAATTAGCAACATCCATGCTTGATTGGAGAGTGTTTCACAGAGTGAGAGAAAAAAGCAATTTAGCTTATGGTGCAACAACAAGTTTAACTGCGATAGAAAATCTCGACAACGGAATGACGGATGATAATTACTATGCGCTAGAAATACATACAACCATGATTGGTGAAAATATTCAGCGCGGACTAGACGTAATAATGGCAGCAAGGGATGGTGTAGAAAAAGATGTGTCTTCAGCGGAGATTGCGCTGAGAATTGCCGAGCGCAAGCTACGAGGATCAATAGAGGCGTCACCAAAAACTGCAACCGAAAGTATTAACGAGTCTGCTCAGGTTTTCTACCATGACGTCTATGACCCTAAAGCTCATCAAGTCATTCTAAACTCTATGTCTAATGAAGAAATTAGAAAAAAAGCATTGGTACTTTTATCAAATTTGAAATTAATTTCACTTGCTGGGCCAAATGACAAACAGCTTCAAGCTGCGCGAATCCATGCTTCATCATTAAAGAATTAACGATACTTTTCCACACAATTTTATAAATTATAGTATTGATTTTTTGACATAGGCATTCTTTCGTGTTAGGGTGAGGAGGAATAATCCATTAAAAAGAGAGACAAAAGTAAAGAGAGGCAGTGCGAGATGCCAGATCTACCAGATAAACAAGCGAAACGACTGAAGGCTTTGATTGAAGAAGCTGAAACGTCTTTGGCTGCGGCAAAAGAATTATTAATTAGTCTTGTAGGAGATGATCCTACCGTTATCAAAACGGTCAAAGAAGAGAACATCGGTAAGATTATCGAAGGTGTTTTCGATGGTCAAAATATGGTCGGAGGGGACGGCAAGACTTATCCAGTACCTGCGAACTATGCAAGTAAGTCAAAATTAGTTCAGGGCGACATACTTAAGCTAACCATTTCTGAAGATGGGTCCTTCTTGTATAAACAGATTGGTCCAATCCCTCGTAAACAACTCGTGGGTACCTTATTGCAAAAAGAAGGACACTACTACGTAGAGGTGGGCAAGAAAGAATACCGCGTACTCCTTGCAAGCGTCACCTATTTTAAAGCAAAGCCTGGCGATCAGGTAAGTATTAACGTCCCAGAAGATGAATCTGTAGACGCCGAGTGGGCCGCACTTGAAGCAGCACTATAGCTTGTCCTCGTAGAAGTATGGTATTAAGAAGTCAACATCAAGAGATACTTCTTTTCCCAGGCCTTGGAGATGACACTACCATACAGAGACAACAGCGATATATATCTTGGCTCAATAAGCGAAGGCCTATTGACGCACAAATTTATATGTTTAACACAAAATGGCAGACTCAAGAGCGTTTTTCAGATAAACTAGCTCGTGCTAAAGAGTTTGTTCAGAGTCATCCAGATACAAAGATAGGTTATGGCATAAGTGCCGGCGCATCACTTCTCATGTCTCTTTCAGCTGAATTGCCTCGTAATTTCCATTACTATTTCATTAGCGGCAAACTTAGGAATCCTCAAACTATCGGAGAAGAACATCGAAAACGCGCACCAGCATTATTTGATTCAGTGATAGCATGCGAGCAAAGCATTACATCTCACACTAATAAACAACATATGCGTTGCTATGCGGGTTATCTAGATAGGGTGCTTGATCAGGATGATATGCAGATACCAGATGTCACATTTACAAGAATTCCTATGGTAAACCATACACTCACGATTGTTAGTGCCTATGCCTGCATACTTCCTCGCCTGTAGTTTTTTTAGTCATAGACATGTCGACATAAACATCGCTATGCTGTCTTAAGTGGCGAAATTATATTTTAGATATGGAGCAATGAACAGCGGGAAAAGTACTGCTCTCTTACAGGTGGCCCACAATTATGAAGAACGCGGTATGAAAATACTCGTTCTCAAACCAAAGATAGATACGAAAGGCAACAACCTCGTACTAGGTCGTAGCGGTCTATCTCGTAGTGTAGACTTACTAATTACTAATGAATTAAACGTTCGTGCTTATATTCGCCAATGGATTAAAGATGTTGAACCTATTCACTGCATACTGATAGACGAGGCGCAATTTTTAACGAAACAGCACGTTGAAGAATTATTGGAGCTCACGGTCTATGAGAAAATTCCGGTGATTTGTTATGGATTACGTACTGATTTCAAAAGAAATTTATTTTCGGGTAGTGAGCGTCTCCTCGCTCTTGCACACAGTCTTGAAGAGTTAAAGACAATCTGCAGGTGTGGCGGAAAGGCACTTTTCGTAGGCCGTAAAATAAATGGTAAATATACTTCTGAAGGCTCTCAAGTCGCTATTGATGACGGAGCCGAGATTAGTTATGAAAGTTTATGCGCAACTTGTTATGAAAAAGAAGTGTCCGCTTTGAACGTTGTATGAATTAACTTCGCAAACTCGCTCATGGTGCTTCATAATAAACCATTATGGGGAAAGCACTATACCGTAAATACCGTTCACGCAGCTTTGATGAAGTCGTGGGGCAGGAGCAACGGCTCTGCCTTATGAGACAAACTTGCAGTTTTTCTCATCGCGCCGTCAGCGGAATAAATCCGCAGGTCGGGCTGCTCTTTTCGCGGGGGCAACACTAATGGCTAAAGCACTATACCGAAAATACCGTTCACGCAGCTTTGATGAAGTCGTGGGGCAGGAACATATAACTGATACGTTAAAGAAGGCTCTTAAAAAAGGAGCAATTTCACACGCCTATCTATTTACAGGCCCACGAGGTGTAGGTAAAACATCAATTGCTCGTATACTTGCATACGCCATAAACGACTTACCTTACAGTGAAGAATCTACCCATTTAGATATTATCGAAATAGACGCAGCGAGTAATCGTCGTATTGATGAAATTCGTGATCTACGAGATAAAGTTCATATCGCACCAGCAAGCGCGAAATACAAAGTATATATTATTGATGAAGTACACATGCTTACTCGCGAAGCTTTTAATGCGTTACTCAAAACACTCGAGGAACCACCTGAACATGCAGTATTTATTCTTGCGACGACTGAAGCCCATAAAGTTCCCGATACGATTGTAAGTCGTACTCAAAAATTTACATTCAAACCAATTTCCACCGAAAAAGCCATTGCACATTTAAAAACTATCGCGAAACAAGAGGGTGTAATTATTGACGATGACGCGCTCAAACTGTTAAGCGAACACGGACGCGGTAGTTTTCGAGACAGCATTAGCATGCTTGATCAACTCGCTGGTTTGTCAGATAAAAAAGTGACCTCAACTGAAGTACGATTATTACTCGGAATTCCTGACGAGGCATTAATTACATTAATCATAGAAGCAATCGCGTCTTCTGATATAAATGCTCTTTTCGCAAGTATGCAACAGCTTCGTGAACAGGGAGTTGATTCAGGTCGCGCAGCTCGATCACTAAGTGAGTCACTTCGTTCACAATTACTGTCACAACATCCGTTGTTGCCACAAGATAAAATTATCGCTTTATTAAAACGATTACTGCCGCTCACGAATTCATCGAACGACTATATAGGCCTCGAGGTTAGCATACTTGATTTATTCCAGCCACCCGTACAGTATCATTCAAACCCGATTCAACAAACGACTAAACCGTCTAAAATAGTTAAAAATGCAGACACTCATCAGTCGAATGATGCGCATGCAAAACCGCCTGTAATAGTTGGGGAATCGAACGAAAGCCCGGAGAAACAGCCCCAACCAACTCAAAAAACTGAGGATTCAGAAATTACTCCAACCAACACAAAACCGTTTGATTCACAAAGTTGGAACACATGTCTTCATTCAATTAAATCAAAATACAACACCTTATACGGAGTTTTACGCATGGCTGAGCCTGTCCTCGCAACAGATAATTCACTTACATTGCTTTTTAAATTCAGTTTTCATAAAAAACAGATTGATAATCCGCGTAATACGGGCATTTTGCGTGAATATTTCAAGACTCAATTCGGAATAGATACCTTTACGACTACCGTTGATAAGCACACTAAGCCGTCAAAGAATGATCTTCAGACATCTCAAGAAATACTAGATAAAAAGGAAGTTTCAGAACCGACGGATAGCGCAATTTCAAGCGTGAGCAATATATTTGGCGGTGCCGAACTGTTAGAATCGTAATTATATGAGTGATCTACCCCAATCGGTCGACGTTGAAGCAAGTTTACTCGGATCTATATTGATTGATCCTGATGCAATCGTGAAAGTCGCAGATCTCATAAAATCTATTGATTTTTATGATGAAAAGCACCGGTTTATATATGAGGCTTGCGTAAGACTTTATGAACAAGGGTCACCTATAGATATCATCACACTTAGCGAGGATTTAAAAACAGCCGGCGAACTTACAGGTGTAGGGGGGCCAGCATATCTAACACAGCTCACCAATACGGTCCCAACAGCAACTCATGCCGAACAATACGCAGGAATTGTCGCGACCAAGTCAATTCGTAGACGTCTCATAGCAGCAAGTAATGAAATCGCTCAAATCGGTTTCGACGAAAAGCGATCCATAGCTGAATTAGTGGAAGAAGCAGAGACACGACTCTTTGAAGTATCACAGAGACACGTGAAAAATGACATTATCAGCATGGAAGATATCCTTGCTGACAGTTTTGAACGTCTTGACGGGCTCCATAAAGATAAAGGAACAATCCGGGGCATACCGACCGGCTATAGAGACATGGATAATATGCTTGCAGGGTTTCAAAGGAGTGACTTAATTATTTTAGCTGCGCGACCGTCAATGGGCAAAACAGCACTCTCGCTTAACTTTGCACAAAATGTTGCAGTACAATCTGGTTTTTCAGTTTTAATGTTTTCGCTAGAAATGAGCAAAGAGCAACTAGTTGATCGCCTCCTTGCCAGTGAAGCGGGCGTTAATTCATGGAATCTACGAACCGGCAATCTTTCTGACTCTGATTTTGAAAAAATTGGCCAAGCTATGGGCACTCTTTCTGAGGCGAAATTTTATATCGATGACACTCCAGGAATTAGTGTGAGTGAGCTTCGTACAAAAGCACGACGTGAAGCGCACAAGCATCAGCTCGGACTTATAGTAGTTGACTACTTACAACTTATGAGCGGAGGTGCAAAATTTAGTGGAAGCGATAATCGTGTGCAAGAAATTTCAGAAATTTCGAGAGGACTTAAAGGCATAGCACGAGAATTAAATGTACCAATCCTTGCGCTTAGCCAGTTGAGTAGATCGGTGGAGTCCCGTAGCCCTCAAATACCTCAACTAGCGGACTTACGTGAATCAGGATCCATCGAACAGGATGCTGACGTTGTAATGTTTATTTATCGTGAAGACTACTACAATCCGGAAAGCGATAGACCTAATATTATGGATGTACTTATCAGAAAACATAGAAACGGACCTACGGGTAAGGTTGAGTTGTACTTCGACCGTGAACGGCAAAAAATACGGAGCTTAGATACAAAACATACCACACCACAGTTTGATGAATAAGCCGAAGCTTATACAAAAACTCGTTCTGATATAATAAACTTCAGTGAAAAAAGCAAGAATCTTCGTGCGTGCGACGCTACGCCATTTGTCTCAACGAGAGTCGTTGTACATTATTGTAATCACCCTAAGCTTATGTGTGGTTTTGAATTTCGTTGCTCGCCTCCCTCAATTAGTTACGAATGAAGAGTTGGTATATAGCTTCGAATCCAATTCTTTATCGTCCATAATTGATAATGCCTTGCTCGCACCACTCAAAGTTATATCGCTCGGTGCTACAACCCTAGTGCCAAGTGTTTATATTTTACGAGCAACAAGTCTCCTAGTTTATATCTTAGTCTGCGTCGCGCTCTATTATGCGCTAAGACATTGGCATACAAACCAAGCAAGCATACTCACAACGATGGCGTTCGCATCAAATGCGGTTGTACTGGGCGTAGCGAGATATGGTCAACCGATAGTAGCGGGAATGGGCTTTTTTATTTTTTCATCTCTTTTACTATGGCAACTACACAGTCGGTCAAATAAAGCTGTTCCGATGTTAGTGTTAATTGCAGCCGGTATCACCATGTATATTCCGGGAGCACCATGGTTTTTACTCATTTTAACCATAGTCTATTGGGACCGGATTAAACCACTCTTTAAAAACGTTAAACGACAAGCAGTGCTTATAGGAATTTTATTAAGTTTAATAGCACTACTCCCTTTACTCCTCAGTTTTGCTCGCAACCCTCAGCTTATTCGCTCATGGCTCTTACTGCCAGCAACGCTTGAACTTAGTGCAGTTTGGCAAAATATATTAAAAGTTCCATCAGGATTTATTTACCACATGCCGCTCTTACCAGCGATAAATATTCAGCGACTTCCTGTGTTCGATATTGCCAGTGGGGTGCTATTTCTTATAGGTTTAAATGCCTATCGACAGAAACTGCGACTCGACCGCACCAGAATCATGATTGGGAGTGCTCTTGTTGGTATCGTACTAGGCGCACTTGGGTCTGCAAGTGCAGCAATAATAATGCTGTTACCTTTTGCGTTCAGTGTAATCGCTGCAGGAATCGAATATTTACTAGATGAGTGGTATGATGTATTCCCAAAAAATCCATTTGCACATAGTTTTGCCATACTATTAGTCACCGCTTCCGTGCTCTTTAGCATGTATTACCAGTTGACTCGATTCTTTGTGGTGTGGCCACAGGCTCCAGAAACTAGAGCAGTATATAAATATGATGATGCGCTTGATAGTCGTCCATAGCTTGATACAATAATATAAACAACGAGGAGTGAATGCATGAGCCGATTTGACCAAGCAAAAATGGTAATGAAGGTCAGAAAAATTCAGAAAGAGTTACAAAAAGAAATTATTGAGGTAGAGGCAGGAGATGGCGCTGTTAAAGTTGAAATTAACGGCGAGATGAAAATTAAAAAAATTCATATTGACCCAGAAAGTATTGACCTCGAAGATATAGGACAACTTGAACGTTGGGTCGAAGAAGCTGTAAAAGCAGCTATTGCGCAAAGTCAAAAACTTGCTGCAGAGAAAATGCAGCCAATGATGGGTGCGCTTGGCAATTTAGGACTCTAACGCATGTTCATCGCTGAACAGATTGCAGATTATCGTCGATTAACGATATATAACGCACGAGAGGTAATTGCTCGTAGTGATTCTGTTCGGATTACCGAGTCATCAATAAAAGAACAGTTAGGGCTCCCTTACCGTTTATTTGGCAGTGCAATTCGAGCGGTAATAGCTGAAAGTGTATTTAAAGGTGTGCTTGAATTGACAGATGTAATACCACCTTCCACGTCATTTTCACCTGAGGGCATGGTAAGCGTTTGCTCGCAAGCAACGCAAATTTACGCAAAAAAATCTGGTGGTCAAGCTTATGCTTCCTAGAGCATTATCAGAATTAATCGAAGCATTAGGACAACTCCCTGGCGTAGGACCACGCACGGCGGAGCGATATGCGTATTACATATTAAAAAGTGACCCTCCTAAAGCGAACAAGTTAGCTTACGCGCTGAAAAGCGTACATGATGGGGTCAAACTGTGTCCTATTACTTTTGCATTGATAGACTCTAGAGATGAAGTTTCTGCACTCTACAGTGATCCTATGCGCGATAAAACCGTAGTCGCTCTTGTTGCGGATGCGTTTGATATTATAGCCCTTGAAAAAACAAGTTTATACCGAGGGACTTATCATGTGCTCGGGGGTCTTATTTCGCCAATAGACGGGGTAGGGCCCGAACAACTCCATATCCTTGAGCTGAAAAAGCGTATCAAAGCTGACGCTGTAAAGGAAGTGATACTTGCAACTAATGCCAGTGTGGAAGGTGAAGCTACTGCGCATTATATACAACAAGAGCTCCACTCGCTTAACGTTATAATAACAAAATTAGCGCGGGGCATTCCTATTGGGGTAGATCTTGAGTATGCAGACCAAATTACACTAGGTCGAGCATTAGAAGGAAGACAAAGTTTTTAAGTGTTATACTACCACTATTCATGAAATACCAAGCGATTCAAGAAAACATACAAAATGCCAAACATATTGCTGTATTGCAGGCAGATAATCCTGACGGCGATTCACTTGGGAGTGCACTGGCGCTCGAAGCAATATTTTCTGAGTTAGGTAAGCAAGTTAGTTTGTTATGCGCAGTCGATATGCCTCAACATTTAAGATACTTAAACGGCTGGGACCGTGTACAAAAAGACATACCTAAAGACCTAGATCTAACTATTGTTGTCGACGCAAGTACCGAATCTTTGTTTGAGTACTATGAAACGAACGGCGCGCTATCATGGTTAAAAGCAAAACCACTAATTGTTATTGACCATCATACGGAGACTGATGGCTTGTCTTATGCATCCGTTAGTTTTATAGAGGAAGCCGTCGCAACAAGTGAACTGATTTTTAGGATTGCACAGGAATTAAAGTGGCCTTTGCCAGCGGATGCCTGTGAAATGATGGCCGTATCTATTATGAGTGATAGCCTTGGACTGACAACAGAAGCGAGTACGCCGGAGAGTTATCGTGTCATGGCAGAACTCATCGAACGCGGTGCAAGCATACCAAAACTAGAACAAGCACGCCGTGAATTAATGCGCAAAGAGCCTGAATTACTTGCTTACAAAGGTCGTTTACTGCAGAGAGTGACATTTGATACCACTGGACGTATTGCTTCTGTTACGATTCCATGGGAAGAGATAGAAACATATAGTCCAAGCTACAATCCTTCAATGCTTGCTCTCGACGATATGCGCCTTGTGGTTGGCGTCGACATTGCGATTGCTTACAAGGTTTATAGGGATGGAAAGATTACCGCGAAAATACGCGCAAACTTCGAGAGAGGTATCGCAGGGAAGCTCGGCGCCCATTTTGGTGGAGGTGGGCATCCATATGCGGCTGGTTTCAAAATTATGAAAGCACGTCCGATTGATGAACTGGTACAAGAGGTCAATAAAAAAGCTAATGAGTTATTAGACGAACTACACGCAGAGGCTTAATCATGAAAGTATACAACACACTAACACGAAGTCTTGAAGAAGTTAAACCGTTAGAAGACAATAAGATAAAAGTATATACATGTGGTTTAACCGTGTACAGCCAGCCCCATCTAGGAAACTGGGTCGCCTATATTTATTGGGACATTCTGGTGCGAACACTTAAAGAAGCCGGTTTCGACGTTACGCGCGTACAAAATATTACCGATGTCGGGCACCTAACATCCGACGAAGATGCCGGTGAAGACAAGATGGAAAAGGGCGCCCGTCGTGAAGGCCTCACTGCCTGGGATGTTGCCGAAAAATATATAAAAATTGCTGACCATGAAGCGTACACACTATTAGGACTCTTAAAGCCAGTTTTCATGCCCCGTGCCACTGAATACATTCAGCAACAAATAGATTTTGTAAAAGAGCTTGAGAAAAAGGGGTACACTTACCCAATAGATGACGGTATCTATTTCGACACTTCCAAGTTAAAAGATTATGGAAAACTCGCTCGTCTTGATATCGAGGGATTAAAAGTCGGTGCGAGAGTTGACAGCACAGGAAAGAAAAATTCAACAGATTTTGCCCTTTGGAAATTAAGTCCATCAGATGTTAAAAGGGACATGGAATGGGATAGCCCCTGGGGTAAGGGATTCCCCGGCTGGCATCTTGAATGTTCGGTTATGGCTCGCGAGATTCTAGGCGATCAAATTGATATTCATACGGGTGGCATTGATCACATTCCTGTCCATCATACAAATGAGATAGCACAGACGGAAGCCTTAACAGGAAAACCATTTGCTTCACTATGGATACATGCAAATCATATTAAAGTGAATGGCACGAAAATGAGCAAAAGCTTAGGTAATGTATATACACTTCAGGATATTGTAGACCAAGGTTATTCTATTGACGCGTTCAAACTCATGATTTTAAGCAAACACTACCGCACCGAAGGAAATTTCACCTGGGAAATTCTAGAAAGTTTTGAAAATAGAATAAGAAGATGGAAAAATATTGCTGAAATACGTTGGCAAATTACTAACCCGAACCAACCGCCTGAGTCGATAGGAAAGACAAGCAAGGGGACAAAAGACACATTGTTTGCCATAAAAAATGTACTCCAGATGGACCTAAAAACTCCAGCAGCAATAGAATATATAGAATCATACTTAAACAATATTGAACAACATATCTTGCAAGGCATGTTAGATCATCCTGAATTACTTGATTTGACTATATTTTTTAAACAGTTAGATTCGTTGTTTGGTTTTCATATAATAAATCAGACTCAAAATATAGAAGGTATTGAAGCGCACCTTAATAAAAGAGACGACGCTCGAAAGAATAAAGATTGGATTACCTCTGATAAGATTCGCGACGAACTGAAGGCACAAGGTATTGGCATCAACGACAGTGCATCGGGACAAATTTGGTACCGTCTGTAGAAGTGTTATTTCCTATTTTGATAAGCTTCGATCTTCGAGCCAATCATCAAAGAGAATTTTTCCACAACCCGCAAGTGGTATAGCAACAAATCCTCCAAGCACACCGCCAAATCCAATACCTAAAATCGCTGCGATAAACACAAGCATTGGTGTTAATTCATTACCTCGAGACTGTATCATAGGCTGTATTGTAGCGTTCTCAATCTGTTGATAGATTATGAAGTAAGCTAATATCACTAACGCAAGAGTTGGGCTAGCAAACAAACTGAATATAGTGACAACTAATGCACCGAGTATCGTACCGACAGAAGGAATGAGCGCAAATAAGAATATTATCGCTCCAAGCGCAACAGCATTAACGGATACTCCTATAATGGTTGATGCTATAACAAGGGCTATCATTGCAAAAACAGCTCCAATACCCGCAACTAATACTTGTCCGTTCACATAAGAGGTGACCACTTTGTACATTTTGGCAGCAATTTCTTGATCATGTTTGCGTCTATGTTCAGGCACATGTCTCCAAAATGCTACGACCCAACGGGGTCCTTCTATTAGCATCATGAATGTCAATACAAGAACGGTAACAATAGATATTATGTTTGCAAAAACTCTGTTTGCAGCGTCAATAACCGGTCCTTTGACGTCACCGAGGTTACGTGTCCAGTCACTTGCAAAGTTCTGCACTTGCTCTTCTAGCTCATAGCGACGGATCAATCTACCAAGTGAATTGTCCTTGTTTTTTAAACTCGAAAGAGTTGTAGGGACATCTTTAATAAAATCAGTCGTTTGCGTTATCAAAGGTGGCACTACTAAGGCAAAGAGCGCTATTAAAATACTCACGACCGCGCTATAAGCAATCGCTGTAGCACGTACACGACTTTTACTTTTGAGTCTTACTGAGAGCCAATGAACTGCTGGGTTAAGCGCAAGAGATAAGAAAAATGAAACAAAAACGAGCGTCAATGGATGCTTTATGTTATCAACGAGCCTTAATAAGAATATTGTTGCAACAACGAACGCTATGAAACGAATGATTGTATTATTTGATATTGTAATTTCTACTTGTTCTTTATTCTTTCTTCCAAACATAACCATCAGTATGAACGTTTTCTTTGAATCTGACAAGTCATGGCCTTATATAGGCCTGCTGTATGAGCTCTTCTACAATGGTCGTTACATCAAACTGCTTAACAATTTCGCGCTGTTGCAGACCAAGTTCACTGTAACGATCGTTAGTAAGTGCATCATGCAACTTTTCAGCAAATTTGTTTATATTATTTGGGTCAAACAATGTTTCAGGCCATTCATACATAACACTTGCATACCCAGGGTTGTTTCCGGCAATTGTCACTCGTGATCCAGCCGACATTGCTTCTATTAATACAATCCCGAAGCTTTCTCCCGCAACTGAAGGGAAGACAGCTACCTGCGCGCTGGCAAGCAACTGAGCTTTTTCTTCTTCGCTCACAAATCCTTTAAAAACCACATTAAGATGCCTCGTTTCTGCATACATTTTCACCGCTTCAAATTGAGGTCCCTTGCCACACATAATCAATTCAGTACCTGCCATATCCAGTTTTTCATATGCTTCAACTAATTGACGAACACCTTTCCGCTCATCAAATCGGCCGACGAATACAATTCGACCCTTAACGCACTCCGCTTCACTGTATGAATGAAAGTAACGATAGTTTACCGGATTACCTAGCACTTTTCCGGAAACACCAAAAGTCTGCACCATGAAGTCATGCGCTGGCTTAGACACCGCATAAACCACATCAAATCGTCGTGCATTTTTGCGCAAAAACCAGCCAAGCGCTTTCGTACCGATGCGAGCTACCGTGTTATAAGGGAGAATATGAAATGTACCTACAACTCGTGTGGTTTTCGACGCTAGATGCACAATTCTTCCTGCGAGCAATGGACTATATGGCATCTGTACATGAAGAACATCGAATTTTTCTTGAGCCAACAACAATTTGATTGCTTTTTTTGAAGCAGGTAGTGGAGTACGCACCGTATTACCGTTAAATCGCATAGATATATATCGGCTGATAATATGAATATTTTCTAAATCAGTACGTTTCGTTTCAGGCACTATGAAATGTACGTCATGCCCTCTTTTCTTCATTTCGTCGGCTATAGTTAAAACAGCTTGCTGAACGCCGTCACTTTTATCGAGAGTGTCATCGAGTACGTACGCTATTTTCATATTAATAATAGTTTACCGTTTTTAGTTCTTCGTTTATAGTGCCATACATGAAAGATGATCAATTTACGATATCAAGTGGTTATTTAAACGTTGGCGACGGGCATTCTCTCTATTATCAAGAGTGGGGTAACCCCGAATTGCCGGTAACCTTCTATCTGCACGGTGGGCCGGGCTCGCAGTGTAAGGACAAACATAAGCTTTCTTTTAATCCTAGGAAACATCATATAGTATTCCATGACCAAAGAGGATCAGGTCAAAGTACCTACAGCAGTTCAATTGCACAAAATACGACTCAAAACTTAATTGAAGACATAGAACGTTTACGGCTTCACTTAAACATTCCAAAAATACAACTTTTTGGATATTCATGGGGCTCGACGCTCGCTTTGTGCTATGCAATAGCGCACACTGAGGTTGTTACGAAAATGCTGATAGGTGGCATCTATTTAGGCACGGCTGCAGAGACAAATTTTCTATATGAAAATGGAGGTATTGCACAATTTTCACCTGAAGCATGGGAGTATTTTACTGAGATTATTCCCAAAAAGCATCAATCAAACAAGGTAGCATATTATTACGAGCAATTCATTAACGGTAGTGATGACACAAAACAAGATCATCTCTCAAGATGGCTTCAGCTTGAAGCATCCATTATGAGCTTTGATACCGATTATGAAATAGTACGTTTGTCTGCTCATGCTGATGCGGATATAGATAAAATGTCAGGTGTTCTGGTGGCTGCACACTACTTCAATAATCACTGCTTTTTGCCAGAAGGATTTATCCTGTCGAATGTACACAAGCTGGATCAGACACCAATCATTATAGTTCAGGGAAGATTTGATGGTGTATGCCCGCCACAAACTGCTCATCAGTTAAAAAAACAGCTCGGGGAATCATGCCATTTACATATTGTTCCAAGTTCTCATGCTCGAGAAGGAGCCATGCGCGAAACGATTAAAGCCTATACCTGGTCGTGGTTATAGTTGAATAGCACGATGATTATCGTACATCATTACATATGCGATTTATACAGAGCTTCGTACTGATCAACAACTTTTTCATAATCAAATTGTTTTACATATTGGCTTGCCCATTTTTGCCATGCAAACCGTAATTCATCATCTTCTAGCATGAGTTGCAATCTGTCTGCATAAGCGGTTATGTCATGGACGTCAACGAGTGAAAGTCGCCCCGTGCCTTGTAATACCCATTCGTACCCTTCGTTTTTGTGTGCAACCGTCGGGGCGCCAAAAGCCATGGCTTCTGCGAGCACAATACCGAAACTTTCACCATATAAAGCCGGCGAGGTATACACACCGCAGGTACTCATGTAGTGCGCTTTTTCTTCATCACTTAGGAAACCTTTGAAAGTAACGTCGCTTATACTGTTGCGTTCAACATAATTTTCTAATGAATCGCGAAGCGGTCCATCGCCACCGATAATTAATTCTAAGTTAGGATTTCGTTTTTTTAATATTTCAAATGCTTTAATCGTATACAAGGCACCTTTTCTTTTTTCTAATCTACCTATGAAAAATATCTGATTTTTATTTCGAATCTTGTCATCTTTGGGCTTCATTTTTTTTAAGGCAATCCCGTTGGGTATATAGGTAATCTTATCTTCATCAACAACACCTTGTATAAAACCTATTGCCGCAGGACTCACCGCAGTAATAACATCAATATACGGGACTACCGTTTTAAAATATGCCCGATACGAGCGAATGAGTGATCGGCCGAGCGCATTACCCGGTAATGCAGCGTGAAAGGTTCCGACTCTTAGACAATCTACTCGTGGCAACATTTGACGTGCTAAAAGAGGCATCGCAGGTTCATGCACATGGATTACATCGTATCCTTTGGCCAGTTCTTCATCTAAAGCATCGACGTCAATGGTAACTGAAACGTCGCTACTCGTCGCTGCGGGCGTTTTAATTCGTGCAGATCCTCCAAGAAAAACAACTCCTTTAGGAATGTGCTCGTCTTCATGACCTCTAGGTCGAGGCGTAAGTATGGTCACCTTATGGCCTCGAGCTCGAAGAACCTCAGCCTGGTACATGACGTGTTCCTGTACACCACCTGGTTTGTATATGTTATACGGACAAACGATACCAATTTTCATGATAGTACCTTTCTCAACGCCTTAGGGACAAAGGGTGCAGCTTCTTCTTTTGTCGCAACGATGCTTGGAGCGTGATTTGGGAGTACAGCTTCAGATTGACTGTAATCGGAAAAAATCACTTTCATATGTTGTTCAACAATTTTAGTATCAAAGTATTGATCGTTATGAACGTACACATGATGTACTGGTACGTTAACTTGTTTGGTGCAATTATCGAGGTTCAGCATTTCGAGAATCATGATCATATATGTTCGAACGTCATTTTCACGCCAGAGCACTACTTCAAAATCAAGAGCCCTTTTCTTATCTTCGTGGCTTAAGTGTTCAAATTTTTTTCGAGCGTTTGGTGTTTTTGCGTAGAATGTTTTTATTATGGTAGGGTGTAGTATGGTGTTATAAAATAACCAAGCTGGAATTTTATGCTTAAAAACAGAAGCAAGCACTTTGTAGCTTCTGGTCAATTTTTTTGACAGCTTTGTATCGTCATGACGTGTAAAACCGACTAAGCTCACTAACAACTCGACGCGATTTTCAAGTTCTGGATATCGTTGGAGCATTCGCACCGCAATGACGAAACCGAGCGACATAGCGACGATTGTGACTTTTTTCTTACGATACTTTAATTTTACAAAGGTAGCCAAATAGTCGGCAAGGGTATCAATAGATGGTTTTATACCAATTTTGTCATAGCTATCCATACCACCAAATCCAGGCAAATCTGGCATGGTTACCGTTCCGAAATCACTCATTACCTCTGCAAGACCAAACATACGCTCAATACTGGCGTGGTGCCCATAGACCATTAGTATTTCACGCTTGCCACTCTTTTTTTGGCTTTCCAAACGAAGCATGCGCCCTTTAAGACCATTGATATTGAGTGGCTGTATATGCGACTGCATCGCATCTAATTTTTCAGCGATATGTTCCATAATTATTATAATCTTAGCCGTTCACTCAAGGGTATCGTACTTCTTGCATTTTTACCAGTTATTCATATAGAAGTTCTGTCCCCACGTAGACATATTCCCATGCTTCTGGGTCAGGTCCTTGGCCGTCAGCGTCAGAAGGATAACTGGGTATGAATCCAAACAATTTTGCATTTTTATAATTATCATTACTCAACCAGGTATGGCATGTTGAGTCTTTAAATTTTTCAAATGCAAAACCAGCACAAAACAAATCGAGCGTATAGCCAGTATGATGTTTTGAATAGCCCGGTATCGAAGTCGTTGTTAACACTTTATTTATCTGCGCGTCTGCAAGCCCTTCGGCTACATCCTCAATAGATACTCCTGTAGCACTTAAGCGCTGCAAAAATAACTGTCGTTGGTCATCGACTGAACGATAACCGGAAACTAAGTTTATAGCCAGATTTTCATTACTCGCTTCCTGCTTCATCTTTTCCCAAGCAGTCGCAGCATCAGCTTGCAATTTTTGTCCGTCAATAGGCACTAATGATGTAGTGGGAGTGTTGCGCAATTTGTAGCCACGTAACTCAGCAATGCTTCTTATGCGTGTATCAGCAATATCATTACCGCTTATTACAGGCGGATTTTCTAAAGGTTTCACGCCCGCTTGACGCACGTTATCATAAAACAGCCTGAACTCATTATCAGTGAAGTTACGTAAAGTGTCTTTTACGGTATCCTGTGAGGTTGCGTTAGATTGAGCGACTGGATCTGATATGTCTTGGTTCGAATGATTATTTTGGGCATCTACATTTTGACGAGCCTTCATTTTATGCATGAAAAAGAAAAAAGTTAGACTTACACATATTAGGATAAAACCGTATAGTGCAAAGCGTCTTTTCGAGCGATGCGGTAATTTTTTATGACTATTTGGAGCTGGTTCAAGTATACGCATAGCTGTTCATATTAATTGTACCTTACGTTTGAATTTTATAGCGACACCGTAACCGTTATACTAATAGTAATGGCCAAAGATCTATTTGAGCAATATGTCGCAGATGCAATCGAGCACATTCCACGTAAATATGTATCTCATCTAAAGCATGTCGCGTTTATTGTCGAAGATAGACCCACTGACTTACAAAGACAGAAATTACACTTGCGACCATGTGATGCATTGTATGGACTCTATGAAGGAGTGCCGCTCCCTAGTAGGGGAGGGCGCGTACTGACCGTTCCTCCAGATATCATCACAATATTTCGCTATCCAATGATAGACATGTTTAAAGAGAGCGCTGCACTAAAAAAACAAATTTATGAGACCGTATGGCACGAAGTTGGCCACATGTTTGGACTCGACCACGCGATGATAGACGGGCTAAAACAAGTTTAATCACTAGCTTTTTTAATGCACCTCAGTTACGATGAAGTCATGTTTAAAAATAAAAATGCATTAAACTGTTTTTCACCACCAGTGATGATTGCCACGTTTATCATTGAATCTATTTTTTTTGTGGCTCTATTATTTACTCGAAAACTGAATCAAAATATAAAATTAATACTTGGGCTTATCGTTTGCCTCGCTTCATTCCAGCTTGCAGAATATGGAATCTGTGAAGCGTGGGGATTCACGCCAACAACTTGGGCGAAAATTGGATTTTCTGCTATAACTTTTTTGCCCGTACTCGGCTTACACCTTGTTTATAGTATCGATAAAAGAAAATTGAGCAAACTCGTCCCAACAGGGTACGCACTCTCAGCAATGTGGATAGTATTCTTTTATTTCGGCTCCATGCTCAAGGGAGCTGTTTGTAGCGGGAATTACGTTATATTTGCCATACCTGATGTATACGAACTCCCTTATTATATTTTTTACGACGCCTACATGCTCATAGCAATTATCGTTGCACTCATGTTTGCACGTCGTCAAAGAATCGTTAAAATACGTGTTGCGCTACAAGCACTTGCCATTGGATATCTCGCTTTTATTGTTCCCTCTATGCTGTTTTCAAAATATGATAATTATGGGGGTGC
>DAOLHH010000015.1:0-20551 GCA_035329185.1 Candidatus Saccharimonadota bacterium
CTAAAAGCCATCGGGTTTCTGGTGGGCAAGGTAATGCAATCGAGCAAAGGTAAAGCGAATCCAGCAGAAGTGCAAAAAATAATGAGAAAGCGATTGGGGGTGTCGGATGAATAATTATCAACCAATACGAAAAGCAGTCATCGCTGCTGCTGGAATGGGAACTCGATTTCTGCCTCAGACGAAGGCAATGCCAAAAGAAATGCTTCCGATTATTGACAAACCCGTCATTCAGCGCGTAGTAGAAAGTGCAGTAGAAGCTGGTGTTAAGGATGTAATTATAGTGACGGGTCCAACAAAGCGAGCAATCGAGGACCACTTTGACAGGAGTATCGAATTCGAAACTGAGCTTCGTGCAAAAGGCAAACATGAAGAGGCTGACAGTATAAAAGCGATTGCTGAGCTTGCAAACTTTATATATATCCGTCAGAAAGGTGAGATCAAAGGAAACGCGATACCTGTCGTTAATTCAGAGCACATAATCGGAAATGAGCCGTTTATGTATTTTTTCGCAGACGATTTCTTTACTGGTGAAGTATCATATGCAAAACAAATGGTTGAAGCATACCAAAAAACTGGTAAGTCTGTTCTCTGCTTGAGAGAAGTAAGTGACGAAGATACATCAAGGTATGGGGTCGTTGGCATCAAAGAAGATTTTGGCGATGGCCTCTTCAAAATTGATGGATACTATGAAAAACCTGGTCCTGAAAACGCGCCATCTCGCTACGCTTGTGTATGTGGTTATTTGCTAACTCCAAACATAATGTCATTTATCGATACGCAAACGCCAACGGAACGCGGAGAAATTGAGATGGCTTCTGCAATTGATTTGCTCGCTAGAAACGATGATGTCTACGGTCTTGTCATTAAAGGTGACTATCATGATACCGGCTCTCCAGAATTGTATGTTCAGACGCTGTTAGATATCGCACTGCAAGATGATACGTATGGTCATACTCTACGTGAGTATTTGCGTAATAAACTATAAAGTGAGACACTAAAAGTATGGATTCGTTCGATATACTCGTTATTTTATTATCAGTGACCTTGGGACTATCGCTAATTATTTGGATAGCCGTAGGAATACTATGCATTCAAGTGCTTAAGAAAATTAAGCTTGCCAGCGACAGTGCTCGGGAGGCAGTAGAGCATGTAGAAGCATTCACATCTCAATTAAAAAATATCGGGCGCGCAACTGCATTCGGATCAGTCATAAATCAAGTGACAAAAATGTTTAAAGGAAGGAAATAATAATATGGACAAGCGTGAGAAAAAAGGGTTAGCGATCGGTGCCGTTATCGGAGCAGTATTCGGGGTTATCGGTGGGATTTTGTTTGCACCAAAAAGTGGAAAAGAAACACGAAAAGATATTAAAGATGCTGCGAACAAGACCGCTGATAAATTGGTGGAAGAAGCTCGCACTGTACAAGCTGAAACGAAAGAACTTTTAGCAAAAGCTGAAGGCCAATTTTTGGCACTAAAAGGTAAGGCACAAGATCAAGCGACCGCACATGTGAATGAAATCAAGCATAACGCAACTCAAATTGGTACGGCGCTTAAATCATTTAAAGCCGGAACCGCAAGTGATAAGGATTTACAGGAAGCAATCACACGAGCAAAACAAGCGCAAGCCTCTTTAAAGAAATTTTTAACGAAATAATTAAAATCTAGCGGTATCGATATGGCACGACGAAAAAGCGATACATTTAGTTATGACAAATTCGGAAGGTCAATTGCGTCGTTAGCAGACCTACATGCAAATAAAAAAGAGCTCTATAAGACAGCTTTTATTAAAGGCATATTTTCAGGCCTTGGAGGGGTAATTGGCGCGACCATTATAGTAACGCTGTTATTGGCATTCTTGTCTCTTTTTAAGGAAGTGCCTTTCATCCATATCGTAACTGAACCGATACGTAATTCTGTCGATACAACGAACTAAGTGTAACGCCTCATAATTCAATGTCTGTGCGCTATACTAGAATGAAATGATTAAAGATTCTTCTGGGCTTACGCCAGCCGATTTTGTCGCGCTTCATAACCATACTCATTACAGTTTATTGGATGGGTTGCAAAAAGTTGCTCCGATGGTATCGCGAGTGAAAGAACTTGGCATGCAAGCAGTGGCGATTACCGATCACGGCACGTTATCTGGTGCTATTGAACTTTATAAGGAAGCGCATGCTCAAGGGATTAAACCCTTGATTGGTATGGAGACCTATGTAGCTGCAAGAAGTCACACCGACAGAGAACCCGCAAAAGATAAGGTCAACTATCACCTAATCTTAATCGCAATGAATATGACGGGCTATCAAAATTTAATGCGCTTGAGCACCATAGCAAACTTGGACGGCTTTTATTATAAGCCCCGAATTGATCACGAGTTGCTGAAAAAATATAATGAGGGGCTTATTGTGCTTAGCGCCTGCATTGGTGGTGAAGTGGGTGATGCGTTACGTCAAGAGCAGTATGAACAAGCTAAAAATATCGCCCAATGGTACCAAAGTATTTTTGGGGACAGATATTATCTAGAACTACAAGACCATGGTCATCCAGATCATCCACATGGATGGGAAGAGCAAAAACGGGTCAATGAAAAACTGATTCAACTCGCAGAAGAATTAGGTATTGAATGTGTCGTCACGATGGATGCGCATTATTTACGACATGAAGATCAAGAAGCGCATGAATTACTGTTGTGCGTTCAGACGGGTTCTTTTTTTGATGAAACGAATAGGATGAGCTTAAAGGACTTTGAACTTCATATCGCTGATCCGAAGGACATAATTAATCGCTGGGGTGCCACGTATCCTCAAGCAGTACGCAATACCAAAGTTATTGCAGATCGTTGCTCAATAGAACTAGAGCTCGGAAAGATATTAATCCCAAAATTTCCACTACCACCTGGAGTGACCGAAAAACAACATTTAGATTTATTGGTGTATCGCGGTCTTGCTTTTCGTTATGGTGACGTACTAGAGACAGAAGCAAAGATACTTTCTATCGAAGATGCCAAAAAAACACTTCCCGAAAATGTCGCAGAACGTGCGTCGTACGAGTTGCAGATTATAGATCAAATGGGCTTTAACGGATACTTTTTGATTATTGCAGACTTTATGAACTGGGGTAAAGATAGCGGTATTGTCTTTGGGCCTGGTAGAGGTTCGGCAGCAGGATCCATTATTGCTTATTCGTTGCGTATTACCGAACTCGACCCTCTGCGCTACGATCTTTTGTTTGAAAGATTTTTAAATCCCGATCGTATCAGTATGCCTGATATTGATATCGATATTCAAGACACGAGAAGAGATGAAGTCATTAAATATTGCGTCGAAAAGTACGGTGAAAATAGAGTAGCTAATATTGTAACTTTCGGTAAAATGGCGGCACGAAATGCTGTGAGGGATGTAGCTCGAGTCCTGCGCGTACCTTATGGAGAAGCGGATCGTATTGCCAAAATGATACCCCCGCCAATACAAGGGAGACACATCCCGCTTGCGGTTTCTTTAAAAGAGAATGCTGAGTTAAAAACAGAGTATGAAAATAGCCCAGTTTCAAAGAAAGTATTTGATCTTGCAGTTCGTCTTGAAGGAACTATTCGGAGTCATGGTGTTCATGCTGCGGGTGTAGTGATTGCTCCAGACGATATTGTGAAGTTCGTTCCACTAGAAAAAGCTCAAAAGGGTGTTATTGCGACGCAATATTCTATGGGCCCTGTAGAAGAGCTCGGCTTGCTTAAAATGGACTTTTTGGGGTTGTCGAACTTAACAATAATTAAGAACACCCTTCGAATTATAAAGAGAGTTGATGGAACCGATGTAGATATTGATAACATCCCAATGGATGATAAAAAAACGTTTGAATTGCTTCAGAATGGTGACACAACCGGTGTGTTTCAGTTGGAGTCTTCTGGAATGAAACGCTATTTGAGAGAGTTAAAACCAACTGTTTTTGAAGATATTGTTGCAATGTGTGCGTTGTATAGGCCTGGACCACTTGGCGCCGGTCTGACCGATTCGTTTGTAAAACGTAAAAATGGACTTGAAAACGTCACGTATGATCATCCGTTGACAAAAAATTCCCTGGAACCAACGTATGGAGTTATTGTGTATCAAGAACAAGTGATGCAAATGAGCAAAGAGATGTGTGGTTTTACGGGGGGTGAAGCAGACACGCTTCGAAAAGCAATTGGTAAGAAAAAACGCGATGTAATGGATAAAATGGGCTTACAGTTTATTGAGGGCGCTGTAAAGAATGGTGTACCGAAAGCTACTGTTGAAAAAATCTGGAATGATATTCTCGGTTTTGCTGATTATGCCTTTAATAAGTCGCACTCGGCATGCTATGGGCTCATAGCTTATCAAACGGCATATTTAAAAGCGCACTATCCGGCTGCTTTCATGGCGGCTTTAATGACGAGTGATTCAGACGACACCGACCGGTTAACGATAGAGATGACCGAATGCGCGAATATGGGAGTAGAAGTATTGCCGCCTGATGTCAACGAATCTTTTGTCGAATTTGCAGTTGTCCCTAAAAAACAGCAGATTCGTTTTGGTATGAGCGCCATTAAAAATGTAGGTATTAGCGCTGTTGAAGAAATACTTCGCGCACGGAAGAACGGATTGTTCGTTTCACTGGAAGATTTTTTTTCACGCGTTAATTCGCATATCGTTAATCGAAAATCTATAGAGAGTTTATTAAAAACTGGCGCATTTGATCGTTTTGGATCGCGGTCAGTCTTGCTGAATAATATTGAGCTTTTATTGTCGTTTTCACAGAAAAAACAGAAAGAAATTGATAGTGGCCAGACAGATTTATTCGGGAATTTAATAGAAACTGAAGCCGTATCTCAATTAAAACTCGGTCCAGAAGAAGTACCTTACACTCAGAAAGAATATCTGAAATGGGAGCGTGAACTCATGGGTCTTTATCTCTCTGCTCATCCGCTGAGTGATTACGTTAAGCTCTTACAAGAAAAAGTACACCCAATAAGTGAGGTGAGCGCAAAACATGAAGATAAACGTGCCACAGTTGGAGGTATTATTACGGACGTACGAATAATACAAACAAAAAATGGACAAAACATGGCTTTTGTAAAAATTGCAGATACGAGCAGTGAAATTGAATTATTATTGTTCCCTAAAACATTCGCCGAAACGTCATGGCTATGGGTGGTTGATAAAGTTGTGATAGTTGAAGGAGATGTGAATGCACGCGATCGAGATGGAAATGCAACTGATGAAGTAAAAATAGCAGTCACTAGTGCTCGCGAGATTCCACATGAAGAAGCGATTAATTATGTCGCAGGTTCGAAAAAACCTATAAAGCAACTTGAAGAAATGAAGCCAAAATCCAAATCGAAAAAAGTCAAAAACGATACTTCAAAGCAGAAACGATTGTTTATTCGACTCAAAGATACTGCAGACACAAAGGTACTGCAGTCACTGAAGCATTTAGTAGATGCAGCGCCTGGTGAAACTGAAATTGTGCTCGTTGTAGGTCCGTCTAAACAAGCAATTCGGATTCCAGAAAAAATGAGTGATGACTCAAAGGGCATTGAGGGCATCGTCGCATTATTTGGTCAGGAAAATGTCAGATTGGTTATAGGTGCATGAGTAAAAAAATAAACAAAGTTTGCCTCGTAGCTGTAGATGTTAGGAGTGCACACAATATCGGTTCTTTGTTTAGGACATGCGATGGCTTTGGAGCAGAATTATTTATTGTTGGTGCTTCACCGAGACCGGCGCACGTTGATGATGACCGCCTACCATACATTATAGAAAAAGCTGAAAAAGAGATTGCCAAGACCGCACTTGGTGCTGATAAGTTGGTTTTATGGCGCTATGCGAGCACTTTGAAAGATTGTCTCGGTATACTGCGAAATGAGGAATATAAAATCATTGCAATTGAACAATCAGAACAGAGTTTAAATCTGAATGAATTAAAGGTACGAGGATCAACCGCACTCCTCGTTGGTAGAGAAGTTGAAGGATTATCAGCAGATGAACTCGCACTTTGTGACGAAGTATACGAAATCGAGATGGTAGGGCGAAAGGAGTCGTTTAACGTATCGGTAGCCGCCGGTATCGCACTTTATCAAGCAACAAATTCGTGCAACAATTGACGTAAGCGTGTACTATGTTTAGAGAGGAACCATGCCTAAAAAAATACAGAGCGTGAAACGCCCAAGTACAAATCACAAAAAACAGCAACACCCCAAGCATTTTCTAAAGGTGTACTGGCCTTATATACCCATAATTCTAATGGTTGTATTCGGTATGGTATTTGGCAATATAAGGCCAATTTTGAATACGAGTAAACCTGCTACTCTTGCCTACGCGACCGAAATGAGCATATCAGGATTATTAAAATCTACGAATGAACAACGCGCGGCTCATGGACTGTCTGCCTTAACGGTTAATACGAAATTAAATACATCTGCCCAGGCTAAAGCGAACGATATGATCGCAAGGGATTATTGGGCGCACAACACACCAGATGGAGATGAACCGTGGGTATTTTTTGAAGCTGCAGGGTATGCTTATCAGCGTGCAGGAGAGAATTTGGCTTACGGTTTCTCAACGAGTGATGCGACTGTCATAGGATGGATGAATAGTTCAAGTCATAGAGCGAATATTCTAGATAGCTCATATACCGAAGTTGGTTTCGGCTTTGTAAATGGTGAAAACTTTAATACGACTGGAAAAGAAACAGTTGTGGTAGCTCATTATGCGACACCGCTCAATGTACCTGCACCAGCGCTGGTTGCTACAGCAGAGCCAACGCCGGCTCCTTCAGCTCCAGCTGTTCAGCAAGCACAAACCACAAATGAGTCAGAAACGTCTGATGAATCTAAGGAGAACGAAACAAAAAAATCAGACGAAGTTGCGAATGATGCAAAAGATGATGAAAAAGCAAATGAAACCCTTAAACCAACTGAAAGTGAACAGCCTATTAACACGGATAGACCTGTGCCTAACGCAACACCGTCGAAAAATATTTCACGGATGCAGTGGATTACTGGAGGCAAAGCTCCGTGGAGTGCGCTTGCGGTAAGCGCTGTTAGCCTCGTGATAGTACTTCTTTGGCTCGTAAAACACGCGGTGCTTGTAAAACGATTTGTGCTTAGAGGAGAGCATTTCGTCGCACATCATCCCCTTCTTGATTTGACTGTCGTTGCTATCGCTTCCCTGGCCGTGTATCTCTCGCAGTCTTCTGGAGTTGTAAAATAGTCGCAAAGAAGGTTCACGAATCAGCACGCTTGTGCTTAAATAGAGGCTGATATGTCTCAAGATGCAAGGAAAGATGAAGAACTATCCACGGCAAAGCGGGCGCAAGTACTCGGTATGCCCTATATCGATACGTCCTTAATCCAGCAAAAAATACTATATAAAGACATTTTAAGCATCCCAGAGTTAAAGCAGCTACGAATAATTCCCATTGCTGCTGATGCACACCATATAGCATTTGGGATAACAACCACTACGTCTCAAAAAACGATGACCATGCTACGGAACCGTTTTTTAGACCAGCAGATTTCATATGGGATAATTAGTGAAGCCGGGTTTCGCGACTATATGGCACTTTATGATCCCCCTAAAAAAATCGAATACCAAGACATAGCGATTTCAAAACAAGTAGATTCGGATGCAATTGGTATGATATCGCGTACACTCGATCAAGTGAGGGCAGATGATATGCTTGCATACCTCGTACAACAGGCCTTCCGTTTAAACGCGTCAGACATTCACTTAGAGAGTAAGATTGAAGGAGCGCGTATTCGTTTACGAGTACATGGCGTTCTTCACTCTGTCGCAACACTTACCGTTGATAAATATCGTCAACTCATGTCCGCACTCGCGAGTGCAGCGAATATTAGCACCAGCGCGCAAAATGATCAAACAGGCCAGATAAATCGAGTGTATAAGATGGCAACAGGGGAAGATGTCACGGTGAACCTCCGTGTCGAAACGGTCCCAGCAGTAAATGGGATAGACGCAGTACTCCGTTTATTTAATTTTCGCACTGATATGCTCCGTCTTGATCGCTTAGGGCTCGATGAACGGCAAGAAAAAGTGATGCGTGATATTATTAATCACCCTAGCGGTCTTGTTTTGATTGTAGGACCGACTGGTTCCGGAAAAACAACGACACTGTATAGTTTGCTAAACGAATTGAATACCGATGAGCGTAAAATCATCACCCTCGAAGACCCAGTCGAATATCACATTGAGGGTATAACGCAAATTCCAGTCCAATCTCGCAGTGGTCAAAGTTTTTCTGAAAAATTTCGAGCGGTTATGCGATTAGACCCGGATGTCATTATGGTCGGAGAAATTAGGGATATCGATACCGCAAAAACGGCTCTGCAGGCTGCGCTTACGGGGCATCTAGTCTTAAGTACATATCACGCAAGTTCTGCTGCGGCAGCGATGACGAGACTACTGGATGCAATAGGTGAAAACCCGCTTTATGCAAGTGCTATTCGTCTAATTCAAGCGCAACGACTCGTACGGCGCCTTGACCCTACGACACGTTCCGTAATCGAAGTGCCTCAAGATGTTGAGCGTCATCTTGAGTCGATAATACGTGCAATCACTGCCCCTGTAGACCTATCTTTCTTACCACAAGCAAAACTATATAAGCCTGGAAGCTCGGCTGAAAATCCATTCGGCTTTGATGGCCAATTTGCGATACGTGAATTACTATTAATGACACCTGAAATGAGACAGCTACTCGGTCGTCCCGCACATGAACTTTCGAGCGAGCTCATAGAGCAAGTAGCGGTAAAAGCTGGCATGCTAACCATGCAACAGGATGGCATACTACGGGCACTCAAAGGGGATACGACGCTTGAAGAAATTAATCGCGTGGTCGGTTAATAGATTGCCTGAGATACAGCCTCAACGACTCCCTCATCAAATGGACTCGGAATGATTTTCTCCGCACGAGGTGTTTCAACGAGTGCAGCGAGTGCTTCAGCAGCTGCCATTTTGTGTTCATCTGTAATTTTTTGAACTCCGTGGTCTAATGCCCCTCGAAATATGCCCGGAAACCCAAGCGCATTATTTACTTGATTCGGAAAATCACTTCGGCCTGTCGCAACAATAGCCGCACCGGCTTTTAGTGCTTCATCTGGCATAATCTCAGGTGTTGGATTGGCAAGCGCAAAAATTATCGGTTTTTCGTTCATCAACTGTATTAGTTCTTGAGTAAGTAAGCCACCCTTGCTTAATCCTATGAATATATCGGCGCCTTTCAGTGCATCAGTAAGACTGCCTCTCCTGTCGCCAGGGCTGTAGCTCATAAGTAGAACTTTTTCTTCGTTAAGATCCTTCCGAGATGGTCCAATAATACCTTTACTATCGACAACGCATATATCTGGTTTTGCATACAAATATAACAGTTTAGCAACTGCAACACCTGCCGCACCAGCTCCAACCAATACTATTTTGCAGTCTGATAGATTTTTACCAATAACCTTGACTGCGTTTAATAGCCCTGCAAGTACAACGATGGCAGTGCCATGTTGATCATCATGCATGACTGGGATATTAAGTTCTCGCTTCAATCTTTCTTCGATTTCAAAGCACTTAGGCGCTGCGATATCTTCGAGATTAATGCCTCCAAAACTCGGAGCGATAGCTTTAACTGCTTTCACAATTTCATCAGCTGTATGCACATCGAGAACAATAGGTACAGAATCTATATTCGCAAAGTGTTTGAAGAGCATAGATTTACCCTCCATTACCGGCAGTGCTCCTTCAGGACCGATGTCGCCGAGACCAAGTACAGCTGACCCATCCGATATAACTGCAACGAGGTTATTGGTCCACGATACCTCTTTTAATTTTTCGGAATCATCTTGAGCATACAATGAAGCGGCGCCAACGCCTGGAGAATAAAAAAGTTTTAGCGTATCTTTTGTAACTTCTCCACGTAAGCCTGTGTAAATTTTACCTTTGAGTTTTTTATGAAGTTCAACTGAAGATTCATTAATATCCATGGGGCGCACCTCGCTTCTTGCTTATCTGTCTTGTTCAATCATACTAAACCGAAGTATGTATGACTAACGAGTTTTCGCTTTTATTTTTACAAGTAAACTGGTATAATTTAACGAAATAAGCGTTAAGGTATAAGAGAGACGATATGAATTCAGTGCTTCAAGATGTCGCAAATAGCTATAAAAAAGCAGCAGTTGTTGATGTTCGCAGTGGCGACACGGTCAGAGTGCATCAAAAAATTAAAGAAGGCAACAAAGAACGTGTACAGGTTTTTGAAGGTATGGTGATACGAACCAGTAAAAAACAAAGTCATACTGCAACGATCACCGTCCGTCGAATAACCGGAGGCGTTGGTGTTGAGAAAAGCTACTTACTCCATAGCCCCCTCGTTACAAAAGTTGAAATTACAAAACGCGGGAAAGTACGACGCAACTACTTGACCTATATGCGTGATCTTCGTGGTAAGTCAGCTCGATTAGTCGGAAGAGAATTCGACAGAATTGCAGTTAATAATGTCAGAGACGAAGCTGCAGAGCAAGCTGAAGCAGAAGCGAAAGCTGCAGTTGAAGCAGAACATGCAGCCAAAGAAGCTGAAAAAGCTAAAGAACAAGCTGAACTCGAAGCGAAGCAAAAAGCCGTAGAAGAAGCGCACAAAGCGACTGAAGCGTAATAAATAAGCTACCTTACACAACTATCCGCACTAAAATGCGGATAGTTTTTTTATCGCATCAAAGCACGTATAGTAGAAACTACTTATGATAGGTATTGATGAAGTAGGACGGGGAGCATGGGCAGGACCCTTAGTGGTCGGAGGGTGCTACTTTATTGAAAATCCAGGCTTCATTCGTGGCTTAAATGATTCGAAAAAGCTGAGCGCTCGTAAAAGACTCGAACTCGATAATCAAATTAAGTCTTCGACTCTATTTTATATCGTAGAAATCACACCCAAAGAAATTGATACATACGGTCTTACATATTGCACTCGAAAAGCTATTGTAGAGATCGTGCGACATATGCCTACCGATGCTCTTATAATGCTGGATGGTAAATTTAACTATTTAAAAGGCACTGAATTTGAAACAAGGAGCCAAGTTGTCATCGGGGCAGATGGTTTGTATGTCCCAGTCATGGCGGCATCAATCATTGCGAAAGTTGCTCGAGATAACATCATGAAAGAATACGCTACACGTTTTCCGCAGTATGGATTTGAAAAGCATGTAGGTTACGGCACTAAATTTCACCGTGCAGCTTTGTTGAACTATGGGGTAACGAGTATTCATAGACTGAGTTTTAAGCCTGTATCGGAAATCGGAGTGCTCGTATGAACACGACATCCAAAGGACGCGATGCAGAACGTCGCGTTGCTATGGTACTACAGCAAAAAGGGCACAAAATTATTGCGACGAACTGGCGTACTCGGTGGTGTGAAATAGATATCGTAAGCCAAAAAAAGGATTGTGTATTTTTCACAGAAGTAAAATTTAGACAAAATAATACTTGGGGGAGCGGACTTTCCTATATTACTGATAGCAAACTGAAGCAGATGAAGTTCGCAGCTGAACTATGGTTGTCGCAAAATAAATGGAAAAACGAGTCGCAACTAGTTGCCGCCGAAGTTACAGGAGACGGTGAAATTATTTTTGTTGATCTTTAAACCATTTTAATGCGAGCTGGGAATCTCTTTCACGCCATGCAGTGTTCGTCTCGATTGTTTCAAGTCCTTGATCAAATGAACGCTTTAACATCGGTTCCATATGGTTATTGAAAAATTTTTCGTATTCATCTTTTAGGCGATCATTCGTGAAAGCTCGTGCAGTGTAGACAGGCAAGCGCGAAAACGACAAATCTGTGCCAATGGAGTTCTTTAGCCAGCTCCAATTTTCTTGTAACCATTCCCACGTTTGTACTCGCACATGCCTGTTCATGAAACTGTAGGCAATCCAGTATAAAATATCTTGTAGCCTTACTGCATCTGATTGAATGAGCTCGAGAACTTTTTCATGTATGGCTGGCGATTCAAAACTTGTCATACCCGCTGTTAGCGCAAGTTTTTCGTCGCTCGATTTGGTTGATTTATATAGAGCGAGTAGTTCATTAAACTCTTTCAAGCCGCCCGTACGTGCAGACGTTGCGTAGACAATTGCTCGTATATCAGGGTTGATATTTTCTCCCTGGTTCACTCGTCGTTCATAGTAAGTGCGTATATCATTGAGTATTTGTTCATCATCAGATGATGCTCGAAGACTCACAATTAATGGTCTGAGCAGTGTGTCTAGATGAGACTCGTTTTCTTTTGGTTCCCAACCAAGTCGAACAAACTCAGATTGAGTTAAGTTTGCTATGTACGGTTTCATAGCATTTCGTAATGTGTCATCACCGTCATCCCCAGATAAAATATGCTTTATAGATCCAAGGCTTGACGCAATAATCTCCCAAACTGGCAACGACGATTCGTTACGGTAACGTGAAAGAATTTGAAGGTATGTTTCGACGTTTTGATAGCCAGCTCGAGTCGACTCAAATACATCGGCGAGTATAGTCATTCTTTGAATTTCGTGAAGAGTATTGTTCTGTAGAGCATCTTCAAGATATGGTATTACAGACTCGTCGTAGCTAATTCGATAAAAACCTCTCGCATTAACATTTATTGATAATGCGTCTGCAACAGATTTTATAGGAAAATTCTCTTTTGCGCGAGAAAGGGTCTTTTTGGATAAGCGGTCTGAAAGAAGAGGAACAGGCCATCGAGATTGGTCTTCTCGTGCCTTACTTTTTGGATTTGAAACAAATCTTTGCTGGCTTATTGATATATGATCTTTTTTTGCGGTTACGGTTATGAGCGGAAATCCTGTGTGCTTAGTCCACGCTGACATAAACGAAACTACTGGTTTATTTGTAACTGATTCTAAAGATTGCCATAAATCCGCTGTGGTAGCGTTTTTGTATGCAAATTTTTTTAAGTAATAGCGAAGACCGTCTCTAAATGCTATTTCGCCAAGATATTCATAGAGCATGTGTATTACACTTGCTCCTTTTTGGTAGCTGATAATATCAAAGATGGTATGTATTTCGTCAGGATGGTGTACTTGTACCTCAACTGGATGAGTGTGTTCAAGTGCATCAGCTTTCAATGCGGCTTGTTGTTCATCGACTGCAAATTGAGTCCAAACATTCCACTCCGGAAATAGGCTGTCAATAGCTAAGTATTCCATCCATGATGCAAATCCTTCATTGAGCCAAAGGTCGGTCCACCAGTGCATCGTCACTAAATTGCCGAACCATTGGTGCGTAAGTTCATGCGCAACTACTATGGCTACGTACTGCTTCGTAGAAAGTGAGGTATGTTCATCTACGAGCAAGGTTTGTTCACGAAAAGTAATAAGTCCCCAATTTTCCATTGCACCACTCGCAAAATCAGGTAATGCGACAAAATCACATTTTTTAAGCGGAAAAGGGATGTCATAGTAATTTTCATAAAAATCCATCGCACGCACAGCCACATCGAGCGCAAATGAGGCGTGTTCAATTTGATCGCTCGTCGCATAGGTTCGTATTTTTACACCGCTCTTACTTGCTTTCTCAAGATAGCGAAGCTCGCCCACAACAAAAGCGAGTAAGTAGGTACTCATTATCGGTGTAGGTTCAAAAATCGATAGCTGTCTACCGTTTTCGTTCCTTACCGTCTCCATAACGGGCGTATTAGAAAGTGCGGTTTCAAGCGGGTCATGATCGAGCGTTAACGTAAAAATAGCTTTAGCTTCAGGCTCATCAATACAAGGGAAAGCTTCGCGTGCATGATGACTTTCGAATTGAGTTGCTATGAGGCGTTTATTCTGCCCATTTTCAGAGAAAATACAGGGGTATATGCCATCCATATTATTTGTAATATTTCCTGAAAATGAAATAAATATTTCGTAAGTATCGTTAGGTAATACCTCAGGACTGTGGATTCTGAGTTCATCAGCACTTTGCAGTGTGAGTGTTCGACTGATAGGCATTTCGGTATGCTGTTCGTTTTTCGAAATGCGAGCTACATTGCAGTTTTTAATAGTTAGGTTTTTTTGATGAAAAGTAAAGCGTTTGCTCGGTCTACCTGTTTTTTTACCTCTTATAAGTACTGAACCTTCGAACGTTTTTTTATCTTCAGACAATGCTATAGACAGGTTGTATCGCTCGGGTATAAATGATGTGTATAATCTTTTTACGTTTTTTCCCATATATAACAGTGTATCAGGCGGTTGCGAATTACATTACAATTTGCTATACTAATGTCTGATGTCCGGCCGCTCTAAATGGTCGGATTTTTTAATAAATAAGCTTAAGAGAGGTTTTTTACACTAGTTTTTTTACGAAACAGTTTTGTAAAGATAGTGTAAAAAGAAGAAAATATGGAATTTGATGTAAAGCAACTTGCCCAGGCGATGAAAATGATTGCCGAAGAAAAGAATTTGCCAGAAGATCTTGTACAGGAAATAGTTGAGTCTGCTTTGGCAGCTGCTTACAAAAGAGATTACGGTGATCGTGAACAAGAAGTTCGCGTTGCTGTAAATCTGAATAACGGTGCCGTAGATGTGTATGTGCAAAAGGAAGTCGTAGCCGTAGTTGGTGATCCGCATTTTGAAATAAGTCTTGAAGATGCCAAAAAAGCCAAGAAAGATGCGGTTATTGGTGATCTCCTGGAACAGTATGTAGAAGTAAAAACTTTTGGTCGGGTCGCAGCGCAAACTGCAAAACAAGTTATCATGCAGCGCCTCAGAGAGTCTGAACGAGAAGTAGTTATGGCTGAATACGAAGACAAAATAGGATCATTGGTTAACGGTGTTGTTACGCGAGTAGAAAATCGTTTGGTTCGAGTTGAGGTCGGAAAAGCACAAGCAATAATGCCGGCGAGCGAACAAAGTAGTGCGGAACGGTACTTTCCAGGCCAAAGATTAAAGTTGTATCTAAAAGAAATCGAAAAAAGCTTCAGAGGACCGCAATTAATCGTTAGCCGTGGTTCGGCAGAGCTTGTAAAACAATTGTTTTATGCTGAAGTTCCTGAAATGGAAGGTGGTGCAGTTGAAATGAAGGCAATTGCACGTGAAGCAGGGGTTCGTACTAAGCTTGCAGTACACTCGACTGTTCAAGGTGTAGATCCAGTTGGTACATTTGTGGGTGGTCATGGGACGCGAGTGAATGCGGTCGTGAGCGAAATAGGAGACCAAGAAAAGATAGATATTGTCGTTTGGGATGAAAATATCGAAGTATTTATTGCAAGTGCCCTGGCGCCAACAAAAGTAACGTCTGTGACGCTCGATACTGATGCAAAACGTGCGAAAGTGGTGGTACCAGAAGATCAACTGAGTGTTGCAATCGGCAAAGGTGGTCAAAACGTGCGTCTAGCGAGTAAACTAACAGGCTTTGAAATAGACATTACTGCGGATAAGCGAACGGAAGCCATCGCCGATACCCCTTCGGAACCGGTGACCGTTGATAAGGTACAAAAACCAAAATTAAAGCGAAAATCAGATTTAGAGAATAGCTTACTGTCTGCAATAGATGAACACGCAGAATAAAGTTTAAAAATATATGAAATTAGCACTCACTATTGACGAGTGCTAATTTCACTATGTATACTAGTACCTATGGATCAAAATGCAGATGATTTTCAAGACTTTCTACATCATTTAAGCGACAATGCTTTGCAATCGTTACGACATGCCGACGGGATTGCACGAGCCACTGGGAGTGCATATGTAGGTACGGAGCATTTACTATTAGGAGTTTTAGCGCAAGAAAACTCGCTGGGTGCTAAAATTTTACACGAAAATGGAGTCTCTTTAGATAAGGCACGTCTGGCTCTAAATCTTACTGCTAAAAACATAAATCTCATGAGTGGTATGGCCGCGAAAGGATTAAGTGAAGCAGCAAAACTGACATTAAAAATGAGCTGGGAAGTTGCTCAAGAATACGCGCAAGAATCATGTGGTACTGAACATATCGTTTTCAGCATATTATCTCAAAAAAATGCGAGTGCAACGGTCTTGCTTAGAAACATGAATGTGAGTGTAGATAGCATCTTGGCTGAACTAGAACAGCTACTCAACAAACAATCTTATGATCAAAATGATGAGTCAACAACGACTCGTAGGAAAAAAGGTAAAAAAACACTACTGGATCAATACAGTACAGACTTAACTGCGCAGGCACGTGAGGGTAAGCTAGACCCCGTAATAGGTCGAGAGGTACAGATTCGTCGTCTCGTCACTATTCTGAACAGAAGAACAAAAAATAATCCGGTACTCATTGGCGAGCCAGGCGTTGGTAAGACAGCTATAGTAGAAGGTGTTGCCCAACGTATTGTTAATGATGATGTTCCTGATGCACTGCTTGATAAGCGTATTGTCATTTTGGATTTAGCTGCAATGATTGCAGGTACCAAATATCGCGGTGAATTTGAAGATAGATTAAAGAAAATTATGCGCGAGCTGGAAAGCGATCGCAACACTATCGTTTTTATAGATGAGATTCATCAACTGGTCGGTGCGGGTTCGGCCGAAGGGTCAATGGATGCGGGTAATATTTTGAAGCCAAGTTTAGCTCGCGGTCGTATTCAGATGATTGGCGCCACAACAACTGCTGAATATACTAAGCACATAGAAAAAGATGCTGCACTTGAGCGAAGGCTTCAGCCTGTGATGGTTCCTGAGACCACCGAAGCTGAAACACTTGCCATTTTAAGAGGATTGAAAAAGCATTATGAAGATTTCCACTCGGTGATTATTGACGATGAGGTATTGGTTGACACGGTAGCCTTTGCGGCACGGTATATACAAGATAGGTTCATGCCAGATAAAGCGATAGATTTGCTAGATGAAGCTGCGGCACATTTACGCGTCGAAAAGGGAAAAACCCCACCAAAACTACGTGAAATTCAAAAAGAGTTAAAACTTATTCAAATTAAAATCGACGACGCGGTGGACGCAGAAGATTATGAACGAGCCGCAAAAGAAAAACAGCATGCAAGTCAATTGCAGGCTCAAATTATTGATATGGAAAAAACAAGTGAAGCAGCAAAAAGAATCAAACTTACGAGTGACGATATCGCTGATGTAGTTGCACGTATGACAGGCGTTCCGGTGAGTAAAGTAATCCGTTCGGAAATCTCATACCTCATAAATCTAGAAAAAAAGCTTGAAAAACATGTCATTGGACAACGGGAAGCGGTTGAAGCAGTTTCGAGAGCGCTCAGACGAAGTAGAAGCGGTGTATCAAGTGGGAAACGACCGATAGGTTCATTTATTTTTATGGGACCGACTGGCGTAGGGAAGACAGAACTCGCTCGAAAATTAGCGAGTGAATTTTTCGGCAATAAAGACGCGCTTGTAAAAATAGATATGAGCGAATTTTCAGAACGACATACGAGCGCAAGACTCGTAGGAGCTCCAGCAGGATACGTCGGTTATGACGAGGGAGGCCAACTCACTGATAAAATTCGACGACAACCGTATAGCGTCGTACTTTTTGACGAAATCGAAAAAGCGCACCCAGACGTATTTAATATGCTGCTACAGATACTTGAAGATGGCGTATTGTCCGATGCTAAAGGCAGAAAAATAAATTTCACTAACACCATAATTATCATGACGAGCAATATTGGCGCAGATAAGATGCAAAAAGAAGCTGGCTTTGGTTTTCAGGTTCGGGATAACGAAAGTATGAAAAACCTCGACCAATTACACGAAAAAACCAAGGATGAAGTAAAGGCCGAACTTAAAAAGATGATGCGGCCAGAACTTCTTAATCGCATTGACAAAGTATTGGTATTTCGTGCCTTAACAAAAAAAGACGCGCTTCAAATTGTAGAGTTGCTCATCAATGAACTACGTGAAAGGCTTGTTCGTAAGGGTGTTGGTATTGAGCTAAGTTCGCAAGCGAAGCAGTGGCTTGTTGATAAGGGGTATGATGATAAAAATGGGGCGCGACCGCTTCGTCGGCTTATTCAAGATGAGATTGAAGACCACATTGCAGATAAATTGATCAATAATGATCTGCATAAGGGAGACATTCTAAAGATTGGACTTACGAAAAATGCGCTTCAGTTTACCGTCTCTAAGGAAGCATCTAAAAGTTAGATTGCACCGAGGCAGTCCTTGAGATAAGCTATAGACATATGCAATATGTGAGGCGATTACTCCCTTTTTTGTTTACAGTATGTTTATTTGCAGTGGGTTTTTATGCAGTTTCAAATACGCACGACATCATTGATTGGTGGCGTTTGCGCGATTATACACCTTCGGATACGGTGACGAGGCTCGCGCAACAAAGCGGTATGAACGACGCCGGTACGAAGCTATTTTATGTTCATGATCCAGAATTACTTACAAAAGAAACGTTTAGAGATAAATGTACGGTCGGTGAAGAAACAATTGTACTCGGTTGCTATATAACGAATCAAAGAATTTATCTGTATAACGTCGAAGATGATCGCCTCAATGGGATAGAGGAGGTAACTGCGGCTCATGAAATGCTTCATGCAGCATATGATCGATTAAGCCCAAAGGAAAAGTCAGATCTTCAAGTAATGATTGAAGATGCCTATAGTCGTGTCACAGACACGCGGTTGCGAGAAAACGTAAGAAGCTATGAAGCGCGCGATCCATCTGTTGTCATAAATGAGCTTCATTCAATTTTAGGAACAGAAGTACGTGATCTGCCAAAAGATTTAGAAAAATATTACAGCAAATATTTTAGCGATAGAATGAAAGTGGTGACGTACGCAGAAAGTTACGCATCATCCTTTAGTGAGTTAGAAGAAAAAATAAAAGCATACGATGCGCAATTATCGGAACTCAACGGTGAGATTACACGCCGACAAGCAGAACTTCAGGAGTTAGGTGCATCGATTGAAGCTGATAGAAACCGAATTAGTAGTTTGAAGGGAGATGTCAGCGCATACAATCAAGCAGTGATAAGCTTTAACATGAGAGTTTCAAATTATAATACTGCTGCCGATGAAGTTAAGCGAATCATAGAGCAATACAATGCAATCATTGTCGAACGGAATGCCATAGCAGTCGAAGAGCGAGATCTTGTGAACTCAATCGATACTCGTGAGTCCGAACTGCAATAGATTTTAGAATGATTGTTTATCGCTACGCGCTACACTAGAAGAGAGTATGAGTCGAAAAACATCAAAGTCATTTGTCTGTAGTCAATGTGGACATAGCCAATTTTCATGGGCAGGGAAGTGTCCGTCATGTGGTGCTTGGAATTCTCTAATCGAAGAGGTATCAGTTGAAACAAAACATACGACTAAACAAAGGGGTCAAGTACTTACCCCGCTAGCGGTAAGTGATATAGACCACTCTTCATACAAAAAAAGATTAATGAGCGGCGATAAGGGTTTTGATACGGTATTAGGCGGTGGATTTATGCCTGGGAGCATAGTGCTTCTTGCCGGACAACCTGGAATCGGTAAAAGCACGCTCTTGCTTCAAATTGCTAATACTACCTCAAAATCTCAGAAGGTGCTTTATGTGAGCGGTGAAGAGTCAGTTGAGCAAGTAGGATCGCGTGCAGAGCGAATTAAATCGAGTGATAGCAATTTATTGCTTGCATCATCAATCGTTGCGGATGATATTGCCGAGACCATTGTAACGGGTGGTTATGGCTTAGTCGTCGTTGATTCAATTCAAACAATTCAGTGTAGGGACGTACCATCAGCTGCAGGAACCGTGAGCCAAATAACCAATGCGACTGCTATGCTAACGCATGCTGCTAAACAAACAAATACAGCGCTCCTCATTGTTGGACATGTAACAAAAGAGGGATCAATAGCAGGACCGAAAATACTCGAACATGCGGTAGACGTAGTGTTGCAACTTGAAGGTGATCGATACGGCGGTTTTAAAATTTTAAGGACGATTAAAAATAGATTTGGTTCAACAAACGAGGCCTCTATTTACGAAATGAAAGAAGAAGGGCTCATTATAGTTGATAATCCTTCAGCGGCACTCCTGGAAGAACGCCGGGTCACGGATGGATCTATCGTACTTGCGACAATTGAGGGCAGTAGGCCATTACTCGTTGAAATTCAGGCACTCGTACAAACATCTTCGTATGGGTATCCTAAACGAGCCGCAAGTGGGTTTGATTTAAATCGTATGAACTTGCTCATTGCGATGTTAGAAAAACGTACAAAATTAAATTTAAGTGATAAAGATATATATGTGAACATCGTCGGTGGTATTCATGTCAGCGAACCTGCAGGTGACTTGGCGGTCGCTATGGCTATTGCTTCGGCAAGTCGTGGTATGCAATTAAAGAAAAATGCTGTTGTATTCGGCGAACTTGGTCTAAGTGGTGAGATTAGACACGTTGTGTTTGCCGATAAGCGAATAGCGGAAGCAAAAAAACTTGGATTTGAAGGTGCAATTGGGCCAATTATGAAAAAAGGCCATAAAGATACTTTTATGACCGGTGTGTCAGACATACGCACAGCGTTAAACACTTTTTTGGAAAAAGACTGATATGCGTGTCGTCGACGGTATTTTAAGTGTTACGGTACT
>DAOLHH010000016.1:0-17790 GCA_035329185.1 Candidatus Saccharimonadota bacterium
CCAACAAGCATTACTTTCATGCTCATGAAAGTCCCCTTCCGTATCGCGCACCTGAAGGCACGGAAATATTCTGTCCGCGAGCAAGCCGGCTCGACTTTTGAGTGGCGGTAGCTAGGTCAGTATAACGTGAGATCTGGAATACGATACCCATAGCAATCATGACAAAAATGATACTCGTACCACCGTAACTTACAAAAGGAAGTGTTATACCCTTCAGTGGCAACAGTCCAATCATCGCTCCTACATTAATAGTCATCTGAACACTAAGCCACACCAACACGCCGACGACGAGTAATTGCGCATAATCATTTGGCGCTGCTCGTGCTATCATCGTAATACGTCGAAACAGCAACCAAAAGAGTAACAGTACTACCAGTGCCCCCACGAGACCGAACTTTTCAGAAACAATCGCAAAAATTGAATCGTTAGCCGGCTCTGGAAGGTAGCCGTAAGCTTGGACGCTGCGCCCTAAACCTTTCCCAAAAAGACCACCAGATCCAATGGTTATAAGTGCCTGACACGCTTGATATCCTTCTGCTTGACAATCAGCGGTAGGATTAAAAAAGGTAGCGACTCTATCACGACGATAAGGAGTCGACACGATTGCAATAAGCGCGAGCGCTACCACGATTGAACCAACCAGTAAAAGTCGTTTCATAGGAAGGCCAGCAACGAACGCACTTACACCAATGACAGCCATCATTACGGATGCAGAGCCAAGATCACTCTGTAAACCAGCAACAATCACGATAATCAGCCCAAACAGTACACCGAGTGGCTGTAGCACTCTTGAATCTTGGATAAGGCTCAACTCACGCATGCGCGCTAGATAATGAGCTAGCCACAAAACGATAGCTAATTTAATAAGTTCAGCAGCTTGAAATGAAAAACCACCAACCTGCACCCATCGATGTGCTCCATTGATTTCCTCACCAATAAATCGAACTGAGACTGCTAGAATACAGGCTGCAATGATGATGGGCCACTGCAATTGTTTCCATCGGTTCAGAGGCGTAAACGAAGCGATTATAAACCCAATAATGCCGAGCGCGATTGCGGTTAATTGTTTGCTACTAAAGTAGTTCTCGGGCAAATTTTTTCCTTGCGTAAGCCCAGGTCCAATCGCGTATACCACGACGGCACCAACGACGAGCAACGCACTCATCAAGACAATAAGTAAATAATCTGGCCGATGTTTTCTTTCGGTAGACCTCCCACCGGTATAGTTCCGAGCGGTTCGGCGTTGAGCTTGAAGTCGTGATCCATAAAATGCCATAAACTTATTCCCGATTTTTGTGTGACTTCAGCTGTACGAACGGGCGAGTACTGTAGTCATTTTAAAGTGTTAGTACTCCTTGAATTGTACCATTAATTGCTTATCCTTGATACCGTGAAATTATCGATAAGCATATTCACTGTTGATGCAAAAATTGGTCCTGCTGCTTTCGAACCAGCATAGCCGCCTATCTTAGGCTCATTTACTCGTACCATAATGATGTACTGCGGTTTGTCACCACCCACATACCCCACATAAGTCCCATTGAACCGATCTTCATAGTATCCACCTGCAGGATTAGCTATTTCGGCCGTTCCGGTCTTCCCTCCTACTTGGTACCCATCGCGCACCGCTGGCCTGTTATTGTTATTCACCACATTATTCATAAAAGACACTACTGTTTTAGAAGTTTCATTTGACACTACATGGTTATTTTTTATGGTAGGTTCTTTCGTCTGCAAATTACCATCAACATCTAAATTGCCACTTATAAGAGAAGGTTGATAGTAAACACCACCATTGACCACCGACATAACCGCCGTTGCCATCTGTAGTGGAGTGACCGTCATACCCTGACCGAACGCCGTATTTGCATATCTAATATTGAGGCCATACCCTTCTTTTGGATCTGGGATGAGTCCTTCAGCTTCATAACCCTGTTCAATACCCGTTTTAGCACCGAAATTATAGTGGTTGACCATATAGTCATGCCACACAACTCTCCCTTTTTCGTTTAATTGTCCTCCTCCCATTTGCATCAAAAGCCACGTTGCACCTGTATTAAGAGAAAATCGTAAAATGTCTGAAACACTCCTTGTCGCGGCACCACCATCTTCCTCGATGTTTTTTACGACAGCGTCATCCACCTGAAAATAACTTGGGTCATAGTACGTCTGATCCGCTGTCACCGCGCCGGAGTCTAGCGCCGCAGCAGTCGTCAACGTTTTCATGACAGATCCTGGTTCTAGTGGCGAGCTCACAGCCGGGTTCGTAAAGAGGCTGGCATCTTCTATTTCGGCAAATTTTGCAGGGTCATAGGATGGATAATTCGCCATTGCCTTAACTGCACCGCTATTGGCATCAAGTACAATTAAACTGCCCGAATCGCTCTGAGCATTCTTTAGCCCCTCTTTAAGCAATTGTTCGACATGCCGCTGCATCGACACATCAAGTGTAAGCACAATATCTTTACCATCTATAGGGTCGATCAGCACATTTTCTTCTGTAGCGAGCAGTGGAACATTATTCTGATCCGTAAGTGCTTTTACTTTACCGGCAGTGCCGGTCAAATCTTCATCAAAATACTGCTCAATACCATAGTTGCCTTTTCCTTCATCATTCACAAAACCGAGTATCTGACCTGCGATTGAGCCTTGTATATAGACACGTAAAGGTACTTTTTCATTCGTAAAAATACCTGCCAGTTTTAGCGCACTAATCGTATCCTTTTGCTCTTTTGTTTGCTTATTCGCAATAATCTCATAGCGACTTGTCGCTTCAAGCTGCTTTTTAATATCTTCTACTGGACGGTTTACGATCGGACTCAATGCCTCGGCTGTTTTTTGGGCATCTTTAATAATTTTAGGATCAGCTGTTATTCGATATCTTGTCTCGTTCATGACGAGCGGTACAATTTCACCACCATCATAAGCATATATACTTCCCCGCTCTGCCGGTATTTCATACTGCTTCAATTGCGTAGCACGCGCTTGAGCTTCGTAGTAATCCGCCTTCACAACCTGTAAATAAAATAGCCGAAACGCAAATACAAGCGCAACGGCTGCGAGAATCGTCGAATAAAGACGAATTCGTTTTGATGGAGAAACATTTGTGGGAGCGTCCATATATCTTCTTTAGTATATCGCTTTAGAGCAGACTTTAACGGATAGTTGCCGCGGGTGCGACCGATACTAACCCTTCAGATGCCTTAGCGACTGCTTCAGAATCGACAGATCGAAGTCTCGCTGCGGTAAGCTCGAGATCTTTTTGCTCTTCTTTCAGCGAAGATTGCTTCGTCTGCAGTTCCTCGATCTGATAACTATACGCGTTTGTTTTTGTAACTTGCGTTAGATAAATCAGTCCAATCAAGCAAGTGAGTACAATCAAGATGATTGCGTTGCTAACTGGCCCGAGTCTGCTCGACTCATTTCGAAATGAAACCGCGTTTTGTCCGCGAGTCGCAAATCGTGACTTCCCCATAGATAGTGATGTTGAATAGGTCATTTTTGTTTTGGTTTTCTTGCAGATTTACCGCTCCGTACGTATTCGCATACAACGAATACGTACGACGAGCGGAAGCGCTTCTACAATAAGCGTGTCAGTCTTTACCTAGTATAGGCTCCTCTTATACTTATAAGATGGGCTATACTTAAGCAACTCTGACTTTAACTTTGTAGGAGCGTGAGCTTGCTTTTACTTGTATTGGCATTACTCACATCCCTTCTTTTTGTTTTTGTATTTATTTTCGCTTGCGTACTCCTCGTAACTTTGCACTTCGAGCACGCGGATTATTAACTAATTCATTTTGGCTGGCTGTCACAGGACCTTTTGTAATTTCTTCAAGATCCGTGTCATACCTATCGCCTGCCACTTGTTTGAAAAATTGTTTGACTAAACGATCTTCCAAACTATGAAAGGTGATGATTCCTAAACGTCCGCCCGGCTTTAGTAGCTTTACTGCTTGAGGCAACATTGCTTCTACTTGAGCAAGTTCGTCATTAACTTCGATTCTAATAGCCTGAAATAAACGAGTTGCAGGATGCGAACGCGAATGCCCTGGCCATATCTTTTTGGCTATTTGTGCGAGTTCTAGCGTCGTCTCTATTGGTCGAGATGCTACTATCAGCCTCGCCATAGCGCGCGCTTTTGGCTCTTCACCGTATACACGGAGAATGCGTTCAAGCTCTGCTTCTTCATATGAGTTTACTACCTCATATGCAGATTTAGATTGACTAGGATCCATTCGCATATCCAGTGGACCTTCTGATGCGAGTGAAAACCCCCTGCTTGCCTTGTCAAGGTGCGGTGACGATACGCCTAAATCAGCTAAAACAATATCGAAAATCTCATTTTTTTCAACAAGCGAATCAACCGCCTGTTTGAAATCCATGTGAAGAATCGAAATCGACTCATCTTGTTCAAACATATCAGAAAGTACTGCAATCGCATGTTCGTCGCGATCGACAAGCGTTGCACTCGCTTCTGTATGCTTTAGCATTTCTTGTGCGTGTCCACCGTATCCAGCAGTTAAATCGAGATATCGCTCACCATTCACAGGAGTGAGCATCATAACGACTTCTTGCAAGAGTACAGGTACATGTAATATTGTTTTGTTTTTGATTTTTGTTTGTGACATATCTTTTTTGTTTAAAGTCACCTAATCAGCAGCCAACTTTTTGTTTTTTTGGAGTTTTTGTTTTTGTGGTTTGAAAACGATGCGAATTTCGGAATTTTTCGGTCTGAAAATTTAAAAAATCTTCTAAGAATATTCCTTCTCATCTTGTTTTCAAAAGTTGAGAGACTTATGTGTGAGGTGGAGTTTTGGGAGGTGTTTTTGAGAAATGTACGAAGGATTTTATAGTGTTCCTTATGTTCACTTGTTGACTGCCAATTAGGTAACGTCAAACCGATAGCGATACAAGACACCCTTTCAGGGTTTCTTATCGCGCAGGAGAATGAAATGAATTCATTCTACTGGCTGTTCTTCCCGTGCTTCATAAGCTACAGCAAGAATTCAGCTCCGTTTTTGTTGTAATTGGGCTTTGCCTAGTTTTTAAGGTACATTTATGTATCACCGGTTTTCTGGCTACTTTGCCATTAACCGCCAATAACGACCAACACCAACGGCTACCACATCTTTATCGATGCCTGCATAGGCAAGCAGATGTGCGTCCAAACGGATTCGTCCTTGCTTGTCATCAAGCGCAGACTCGACTTTCCCCATCCTAAATTGGACGTTTAAGTCGGCTATCCGTTCATCGAGAATGTCTCCATCAAGTTTTGGCTCTACCATCGTTTCCCAAACATCTTTGGGATATACATGTAAATAGCGACCAAACCCTCTGGTGATAACGACTCCACTAGCAAGCTGATCCCGCAACTCAGGCGGAATCGTCAGACGATTCTTATCGTCGAGCTTACGTTCGAAGTAGTCTACCTTCCCCATAATGGTGATTGGATGATTTTTTAATAGTGGTTTTTGTTTTTACCGGTTTCAGCTGTTTTGGCTGTTTCCCGAATACCCACTACAAAAAGAATACTACCCACACTCACCCACATCAACCCCTTTTTACCCATTTTTCTACTATTTTTACCCACTTATCCACAATATTAAAAAGACCCACTACCTATGGTGTGGGTCGTATATTTGTGACGCTATAGCTTTGTACTCTAGTTAATCGTTAGGAGTTGTCAGCTCGACTTGTATTTGCTGACCTGCATCAACTGGTTGCTGAACCTCGATGACGTGCCCAGGGACTGGTACATGCTCAGGAGCATTTTGCGATTCACGATGGTTATTGACGGCAATAGCCGCTGTCGTCAGCCCAGCTGCAAGCAGTACGGGTCCAGCCCATCCAACTTTCTTTGTTTCGTTACCAACTACTTTCGTTGTTCGATCTACAAGGTTGTTTTCTTTACTAGCGGCGAGACGTGTAATAATACCGATGCCTGGTTTCGAAGGTTTTTGTTTTCTTTCCCGCTGGCCGTTCTGTTCGAAGCCTTCAAACGGAAATGGATTGTTTATATCTAATGACATAATAGGTTTATTATACTACACGCTTATGCTTTTGTCAATGATGCTGAGGACGCTTCATTACCTCATCAACGCCACTACCCCAATACGTTAAGAGCGCTAGTGTTGCAGCGCCATATACAGCTCCGAGTATTTCTTTACTAATCCGTGGCTTTTCATGTGCGCCTAAAACGCTCGTCGTAACAGCGTCAGAAATATGACGATTTGATTGAGCTACCGCGGTCGCGACGTGCGCATTCATAGAAAAAAATAATAATGCTTTTTATGCTTTTTGTCAACTATCTGTTCTCTGGCGACGTATTTCCGAGATTCGACTCGCTAGATATTTCGCACTTGGTCGAACCGTTCGCTTCATTGTTTCTCGATCTACCGCAACAAGACCAAACTTTGGCCACCAGCCGTATGCCCATTCAAAGTTATCAAGTAAGCTCCAGTGAAAATAACCCTTTAGCTCGATACCTTCGCTCAGCGCACGCTCCATGGCGATAATTGTTTCTTCTATCCACCATTGTCTGTGTTTGTCATCCACATCGGCTACACCATTCTCGGCGATAATAACTGGTTTTTTATAGTGTGCGTAGACGCGTACGAGTAGCGGATAGACTCCCTCTGGCTCCATATACCAGCCGAGGTCATTTTTCGGTAGGCCCGGATTATCGCGATGAAACAAATGGTTTTTACGACCTTTGTACTGGCCGAAAGAATAGTAATCGGTAAAATAATAGTTAAATCCTACATAATCTTGGTATCGATTAATTCGGTTTAAGAACCACCAATTCCAGAAGTAACGCATCCATTTCGTAGCGATGATATCAAGCCAGTGGTGCGGGCGTTTTGGTTGGATATTGGCAAGTTGCGAAGCGACGCCGACTTGCAAGGATTTCTTGTGAGATTTCAATACTTTATAAGCACGTTTATGAGCGATTGTCAGATGATAATAGACCTTAAGGAACGAAAACCATTGTTTCTTGTTTGGTGGCCATTCGCCGGTCGCATATCCAAAGCTGGCGTATACATTCGGTTCGTTTAGTGTGATAATATACTTCAATTTTTTAATCGGTAACTCTTCGCAAACCTTACGCACAAAGCGTTCAAAGTAGTAAATATTTGAACGTTTTTCAAACCCACCTTTATCGGTAAACCATACCGGCATCGTCCAATGCCAGAGATTTAGCACCGGTACAATCCCTCTGCTTAGTAGTTCTTCGATATACTCGCGATAGTGAATAATTGCATCAAGGTTCCAGGCACCCTCCTCGGGCTCAATACGCGACCATTCAATCCCAAAGCGGAAGGCATTCAAATTCAATTTCTGTAAAATATCGAAGTCGTGTTTATACAGCTCATAGTGTCGAACCCCGACCCCGGAGAGATAGTTTTCTGGCGTTTCAGCTTCTTTTTTAAACTTTTCCCACTCGGGAAGCCAATTCAGCCTTTTTTCGGCCGAAGAAGCGAGTTCTTTAGCATGTTGCAACTCCCAGACCGTCCACTGGTTGTAAGTATTGCCTTCAACTTGGTGTGAAGCCGTACTACCTCCCCACATAAAATCTTTAGGGAAAACTGATTGTTCGGTTTGCTTGCTTTTCATGCTAGAGCTATTGTATCAGCTAAACTGGGAAAATGAAGGTTCGTCACTTCTAAATGATTGTTCTCTTCTGGATGAGTCTTACCCTCACGGTTCAGCCACACATGTTGCCAGTTATCAGGCAGAGGTATCGGTGCTTTATCGTCAATGAGATACCCTTTTATTTCTGCATCAGAAAAATGTCGAGCTAAATAATCACCTTTTGGTTCGCAGACGACATGCACAGGAAGCGCGCCAATCACCGGACAAAGACCAATTTTAAATCGTTGATAGGCTTCGTTTCCGTAGGTAAGCAATCGTACCACCGCTCCACTTTTTTGAGCATCAGATACAAAGCGATGAGCGTCATCGTAACAAAAGTGAGCGTTCGGATCGTTTCTGACTCTATCTGTGACTTCACCGCTATACACGCTCCATGATAGACCGGTTGTGTCGCGCAAATGATCTTCATGTCTGTACATCCGATGGTTGGGTGAAATCAAATCATGATATTCATCGAACCGCTCAAGATATCGCGACGGATTGACATCATGTGCTTGGCTGAGCACTTGCGATGAATACTCTTGAAAGGCACGGTGCTCAAAAAGTGTTTCATCAAAGTCTATAAACACATGCGTCGCTGGGAAATGTTTCATAAAAACTCCTTCAATACTTATTTTCCTTACTTCAAGAGAAGTATATCTTCATCACTTCGCGGGCAACTCGGTCGGAATTATGACGTATCAATGACCGGACATGGGCAATTTTGTCATTTTTATCATAAGTGATGATTGACTTGTCGATTAACGGCAAGCCGATGGCGCGATATGGCGCATGCTCAAGTGCGTCGAGGTCAAATTCGAGCATATATTCCCCGTCTCTGACATATTTTTCGCGCATATGCTTGGTGGGCTCGTCTGTGTTATAGATGACGTAATCAATCATCTCGACGCCTGCAAAACGCTCGAGCTCTGATACATGATCTTGGACCGTAAAGCTGTCTGTTTGCCCTGGTTTTGTAACCAAGTTGGCTACACATACAACTTTTGCTTTCGTTTTTTCTAATGCCTCGCCAACCCCCTCGACAATCATTGCCGGACCAAGTGAACCATTTAGATTTCCGGGCGATATCACCACAATGTCGGCATGTTCGATTGCTTGACGAGCAGGATCATGAATGTGCACAGGTTTTTCAAATGAAAGATCTGGCTTGAGTGTATCGAGACGTATCGTGCAGAGTTTGTGCTGACCATGAACCTCAAGACCACCTTTTGTTTTCGCGACGAGTTTCGCATCATCAAGGGTCAGCGGTATCACTCTCCCCGTGATACGCAAAACTTCGCTTGCCAACTCGATTGCTTCTTCAAAGCTATTGGTCATTTTTTCAACTGCGCTCAAAAATAAGTTGCCAAAACTACTCCCCTGCAATCGTCCTTCGTCAAAGCGATAGTTAAAAAGGTCGCGAGCACGAGCTGTGTCACTCAACGCCACCAAGCACTGACGAACATCGCCTGGAGGGAGCACCCCCAAGTCGTCACGAAGCTCGCCAGTATTCCCACCGTCATCCGCCATGTTGACCAAGGCAGTAATATTGCCGGTATATCTCTTGAGGCCACTAAGAAGTGTGAAACTTCCGGTACCGCCACCGATGACTACTATGTTTGGCTGATAATTCTTTTTCGTATTCATCTATCCTCTCTATCATACGTCATTATGCTTAAGCCTGCCACTGTGCCACGCTCAACATATCCATATTTTTCATAGAGGTGCTTTGCCCTATCATTATCGTCTCTAGCGCTCAACCAGAATCGATCGGCTGACATGTAGCGTCGCAACACCTCGTGAGCTTGCTTGAAAAAAGGAAAGGCTAATCCCTTCCCTTGCATTGATTCATACATTCTGATGCCGACAGTAACGCTCGGTGATTGATCAAAACCGACTGGCATTGCTTTTTTCCCAAAATAACATATGCCCCCTAGCTCAGCTCCCTGAGCAAGACCAATGATTATTCTTCCCTGTGATGCCCACTTCTCATAGTTTGTTGTGTCACTAAATCGTTCAATTGCATCTTGCGGTTCCCAAAATTCAATGTGTGGCTCCCTAGATTTCGATATTATTTGATTACGAAAATTAATTGATTGTTCTTGCGTGCTGTCTGCTGGCCATACATGTAACTGTAGGCCAGTCAGTTCTTGATGTGATGTTGCTTCTAAAATTGGCATGACATTATTTCATCATGCTGGCACGTTAAATTCGATGTTTTTTATACATCATTCTGTAACCTGTTAGCACCTATTTGATGTATTGGTCTTCTAGCTGAACATACCAAGCAAAAGCCTGACTTGCTTTAAACTTACAGCGTACGAATTGTTGTATTTTTTGCTAAAGTCCAATAAGTCCGATGACCAGCCCCATACCCATCAGGGTGAGAAATTGGCTTCCGGCTTTTATAGCTGTGAGTTGCGACGTTTTATGTTCAAAACTATCGTGAGTAAGAAAAAGACTAAGCTGAAAACCTAGCCACATCCACCCCGCCGTAGTAAGTGCGGAGTTAAAAAACGTTGCACCGTTGAAAAATACATAAGATAGATATGTTACATGCGCGAGCGCATATGCCTGCAAAAATGCACCGACTACCGTTTGCGCCCAACCTCGACTGCCGGGACCTTTCTCCCAAGTCTTCTTATCCATGCCCACCAGCTTGCGCCATCGTTCTCCAAATACTTGTGGTAAATACCATATAAAACCAACAACAAAACTCACAAACGTTGCAGCAATAACTGCCCAAAAATTTATCTCCACGTCCATAGACCCTACTCCTCAAAGCTTATTGATTAGTTGGATTATGCGCTTTCTGCTTTTGCCCGTCAATGTGCGTTTTGTCACGTTTATTTTTACTATGAAAGTTACGATAAGCCAGCTGACTTTTCAGTGTGTCGAGACGGACGATATACCGTTCAAAAGGTTTCAGTAATGTCGAATAACGCCAGTTTGGCGTCATCACACAGAGTAATTTTTGCCGGTCGCCCAAATATTCGATGAGCGAGTAAAAATCACCATCTCCCGAAACAATGATAGCCTTTTTATAATTCGGTAATTCCTTCATCGCATACATAACCAGCTCAGCGTCGACATTGCCTTTTGTTGGTATTTTCTCTTTATCATCTTTCTTATCGTCTTCTGGGCTAGAAAACATCTCGAGAGTAGGCTTTAGGGCTACTAAATAGCCTGCTTCGTGCATTTGCGTGTAAAGGTCTTCGTTTTCTGGGAGGTATCCGATGAACATATACGCACGCTCGACATCGTAGTGCTCTTTCAGATAAGCGCGGAATTTCTTCCAATCCATTTTCCAACCAGCGCGCTGTATACCTAAATTGAGGTTTTGTGAATCGATGAAGGCGTAATTTCCACTAGCCTTTTTCTTTTTAAACACACGCTTCATAGCACCATCATAACAGTAATGAGTCAAAAACGGTATCCCTCGATATCACTATAGAGCGAGCGTAACAATCCCACCTACGATAAGTACCGTTGCGAAGCGTTGCGTAAGAGTAAGGTGCTCGTGATCTATCTTATACGCGAGTAGTGCGGTCACAAGAGGTGCTGCTGCGCCAATAGCAGTCGGTATTGCGATTGAGTCCGAGTACTGAAATGCCGCTGACATACCAAGAAGCCCAACACCACCAATAATACCACCGATGTAGTACAGGGGTTGTTTCGCAATTATACTGAAATCTTGTAAGCGGTTTTTGCGCTGTAGAATAAGCCAAATAAAGAAGGCGTTTACTACGCCGGCAAGCTGTGCCAGTACCACATTTTGATACCAATTTTGCGTTGAAGCCTTACCTAAAAAGCTAAACCCTATGCCGAAAATAAAGAGAGCGATGATTGAGCTTACAAGCGTTTTCCTTAAATCTTTGAACTCCCCCGCTTTTGGTTTTGAGTACGACACTAAACCAATTCCCGCCACGATAACTATAATACCGATAACTGTCGCAGGGACAACCGTGTCGCCAAGTAAGACAACTGAGATAATCGTCGTGATCAGTGCGTACGAATTCGCAATAGGCGCAACAATTCCAGTAGGCCCATACTTAAAACCGTTCAGCATGGTTAAAAAGCCACCATTAAATAGGAGACTTGCGATAAGAAAAAGCACTATTTCCTTCCCGTAAAGTGCGGGTGTACCGAAGCAAAGAGCGATTGGAACAATAAAAAGTGTCCCAATAATAACTAGAAACATATTGAGTGAATAGGTATTGGTGCTGCGTGCACCTTTTGCGGCGATGTAGTCGCCCGCTCCCCATGTAATGAGTGGTATGAGGCTCAAGAGTATACCGGTCATAAAGTAGCGCCTTGGCGGGCTTTATTAGCCCATTGGTCGGCAAGTTCATTACCATCGGTCCCGACATGTGCGCGTACCCAGATAAGAGTGACATTTCCCTGTTGATAGAGTCGATAAGCCTCTTGTACCAGGTCGAGATTCTGAATCTCGCCCTTGGTTGATTTCTTCCAGCCCTTTACTTCCCAGCCCTTTGCCCACTTCGTTATCACGTTTATCCAAAATTCGCTATCAGTGTGGATGGTACACGCTTCGTTTCCTGCGAGCTTCATCGCAGCGATGAGAGCCGATGCTTCCATGCGTATGTTCGTTGATTGTTTTTCACTGCCGAGTGCGACTGGTTTCCCTTGCTCCACCACTGCATAACCACCTGGGCCTGGATTTGGGCTACAAGACCCATCTGTATAAAAAATACGCATTCTGCTAGTGTAACGTACCAATACCTGAGTAAGCAAAAACTATTCAACAACGAATCGAACGTGGTCTGGCCCTGCTGAGAGTGCTCGAGACCAATCATCACCGGTCGTACGATCAGAAGATCCTTGTGTAATGATAATTGGCGACGTAACGGGTGGAGCGTCGTGCTGAGTATTATTAACTTCGGTTTGGAGCAGTGGCATCTGTATTTCCACTGAGTCTGACAGTACCAGCCCAAATAATCTCTTCGCCATCGTTTCGTCACACCCAATTTCTACCATTCGTCCCACTCGGTCGTTCAATACATGGTTGTGCTGTGTTTCATCATAGGCACTTTTACCCAGCACCGCTTTATGCTCTGCAACTTGAATCGAAACTGCCCGTCTCATGCCCAGCAGTCTAATTATCTCGTAATCAATAGCTTCATACCTCGACAGACACTGCGAGAGGCCTTCTTGAGCCTGGGTGTTTCTTCCTAAATTCTCACTCATTATTGGTGTATTATACGCAGTCACTTGCGTTAAACATACTAATTAAGGTTACCTTTCCTTTTGGCGCAAGATTGCACGATTAAACCAGCGTTTCATCGCTTTGCGCACTTTTGGCTCACGGATGATATGAATGATGGGGCTACTAAAGGTCACTATCATAGCAAGCATTACTACTGGCAGGAGATATTTGTCTATATTTGGTATTTTGGTGCCAAGGAAATAGCCAAGAAGGGTCACGCCAGCACCCCATACGGTCGCTCCAAGCGCGTTAAACATCAGAAAGCGTTTGCGATCCATCTTCCCTGCTCCGGCGACTACAGGTGCAAAGGTTCGGACAATCGGTACGAAACGAGCAATTGTTATAGTCTTACCACCATGCTCTTTATAAAAGGTCTCCGCTCGCTCAATGTATTCTTGACGAAACAACATACCATCTTTTTTCTTAAAAATACGTGGTCCCGCTTTACGCCCTATCGAATAACCGACATTATCACCAATAATAGCCATCACAACCACAATGAGCAGAAGCCATCCAAGGGGCAATTTATCTTGCGATGCAAAAAAGCCTGCACTAAACAACAGCGTGTCGCCTGGCAAGAAAAAACCAACAAGTAAGCCAGACTCCGCAAAAACAATCGCACCTATTAAAAGCAGTCCACCAGATTGCACAATGGTTTCAGGGTGTAGAAAATCCATAGTCGTAGTCTATCGCACGCGTAAGTAATTCGCCAAAACTCATCTAAAGTTTTGTGATACGGCTTTGTTGCGGCAACGCTTCAAGAATGGCGTGGATAGCTTTTGTCGGGATAAACACCGTAGCGGTGTTCACTATGGGATGAAAACCAAGATCAGGTTCATCTAACAGCTCCTCATCAAAAATAACCGACACATGGTGCGAGTTGGGATTCAGGCAGCAAAATATCGAAACAGACCCCGGCTTGACACCGAGCATAGACTCAACCTTTTCGGGGCTACAAAAACGCACTTTCTTCTCCCCTAGGTCAACTGCTAGCTGTTTTAGGTCAAGTTTCTTTAAGCCCGGCATAATCACAAGATACTGACGCTTGCCTTTATCGTCTTGTATGAAGAGATTCTTTATCTCCGTTCGCCCAGGGAGTTCTGCCATCGCTTCTTCAACCGTGTAAACAGCTTTGTGTTCGAGTAACTCATACGGGATTTCAAGCTTATCAAGAAAATTGAGAGAACTCTGCATAGATTACTTTACTGCCCGTTTCATATGGCTATTGTAGCACCGAGCAGTTCAAGCACCGATGTTCTTGTTATGACGACGCACCTTTTCATCAACGACAATATCCCGAAGAGTCATGAGTTCACGAATGATTCCACCGGTACCAACTATCACACCGTAAAGTCCGATACCACTTACTGCTTTTGTTAAAGATATACCAACTGACACAATCAAGATGAGTGCAAAAAAAGCTCCTCGAGCGTAATGCATACCTACCGCACGTCGTAATCTAATACCGTATACCGAAACCGTTTTTCGCGCGTAATCGCCATCTACACGCTCATCTCGATATGTTGCGATATTGTGCAGTAGTTTTGCGCGTATCTTCTTACCGTGTCGCTCCATTTGCAGTAATTGCTCAGGCATGTTTTCAAGCTCGTTATACAAATACAGTTTATTGTCGTAGATTTCTATATCACAATCTTTTGCTTCAATGAGTACATGCATAATTTCCGGTGTTATAAAGCTCAAATTGTCTATGGTGTAGTCTTCATGAAAATACGTTTGAAAAAAGCGGTCAAAATTACCTTCGAGTGAATGACGTTGTGTTTTACGAAACCGTATACCAAATTCCCTACCTCCTGTCTGTTTCGAGTCAAAAAAGATGTTTGGAAGCTTGCGTGGTAGATCAAATTCAGCAACGGCATAGTAATATGTTTTTGCTAAAAAATCTCGGTACTTGTTTTTCCTGACAACAGAAAATTGAAAATCACAGAATCCCCAATCAGTAGCACGAAATACATTTGTTTGTTGGACAAATGATTTACGTTCAGAGAGTCGCAAGAGTGTCGCCGAAAGCGGAAGCGACGTTTCCATATTCATGTCATGCTTAAAAGCAAGCTGCATGAGTGTCTTTGACCGCTTCTGGAGCATCACATGGAGTAGCCCATCATACGCAAAATGAAAAGTAAATAAGAAAATAATCACAATACAGAGCACCGAAATGGTCGTTGAAAGAACCGTTGCGTTCAATGTGTCTTGTTTAAACCAATGTACGACAAACCACGAGATAAAAAACATACAGACCGTCAATGTCCAAACAAGGAGATTAAACACTTCATAAAAATGAATGCGCCGACGTAAATTGAGCTTCAACATTATTTGAGCTGTCCCCTTAATACAGGAGTATCATCTACTGATTCATCTTTACGAGTATTTAGTGCAAGAATCCGCACTCTTTTTTTGGCAAAAATAATAATAATCATTCCAGAAATAAATATAACAATTGCATCCATTGATAGAAGTCGCGTTGCATGTAACTGCCAAGCACCAACCGCTATCGAGGAAACAATCAATAATACTCCACACGCAATTAATAATCTGGTGCGCTTGAGTGACCATCGCAGTTCAAGACCACGAATCGAAATGGTCTTGCGTCCTAATTTATAGTCTATGCGGTCGTCACGGTAAGTCATAATATTGTGAAGCAACTTTTCGCGTATATATGAGCCGAGCTTTTTCATTTCCATAATTTGTCGTGGCATGGCTTGTAGTTCACTGTACAAATATAGTGTGTCTCCATATATCTCAATATCAAAATTTCTTGCAGATTTTATTATTTCTAATACTTCAGGCGTGATGAAACTTAGGCTGTCAATTTTGTAACCGTCATGAAAATAAGTGTCAAAATACGTGTCAAAATCACCTTCGAGTGAATGACGTTGATTCTCAGAAAATAGATATTTGAATTCTTTACCACCAGATTGTTTAGAATCAAAAAATATATTAGGCAAAATTCGCGGAAGTTTAAAAAAAGTAATCGAGAAGCTCATAGATTCACTTTTGTCGTAGATACCTCCAATTTTTTGATATTTCGTTATGATGTAATCTGTAAAACCCCAGTCTTTTCCAATATAACTGTTAGCTCTTTGGACTCTTTGCCCCTCCGCTGAAAAAAGTAGTATTGTTGCGGATACGTCAAATGTGCCTGTGGACATTTTCAATTTTTGAGCTGTTTGAGTTAGCGTTTTGGTACGGCCTCTACTTTGCAACGCATAGATGAGCTGTTTAATACCGATGTATGTTGGTGCTAATAACATGACAGTTAAAGAAACGCTAATTTCTAGCCAGTCAGCAAATCCATTATCGCCAGCCCTAATATTGCTAGCGATACCTCGTGAATATAAGCCTATCGGCAAACTTAAAAGTCCACCTATTGCCAGCAGTCGCATTATGCCCATCGCGTGGTGCCATTTTTGAAGTCGAATCATCACCAGAACCTCTTCGTTTAGAGTTCTTCTATCGGTACGCGGGATTGTTCGGTTGTATCACGATCGCGTACCGTCACCGTACCATCTTCAAGTGTCTGGAAATCAATCACTACACAGTGTGGCGTACCGATTTCGTCTTGCCGACGATAGCGCTTACCGATATTGCCGTTATCATCCCATTCGCAGATATGCTTTTCTGAAAGTTGCCTATATACTTCTCGGGCTTTTTCGACGAGCTCTGGTTTATTCCGCAGCAGTGGAAATATCGCAAACTTAACTGGTGCAAGTTCAGGTTTTAGTTTGAGTACAGTACGTTCGTCTCCATTCGCAAGCCTTTCAACCGTATACGCATCGGAAACGACGGCTGTAAAGATTCGTCCCATACCCATAGATGTCTCAAGTATCCAAGGAATGTACTTTTCTTGAGTTCTTGGGTCAGTATAATTCAAATCGGTACCAGAGAATTTCATGTGTTGCGAGAGATCGTAGTCAGTTCTATCATGGATGCCCTCAACCTCATCATAACCTAGAGTTGGAAAGTTATACTCAATATCCCATGCATCTTTGGCATAAAAAACAAGATTGTCGTGTTGCTTCCATCGTAACTTATCTTCAGAGATGCCAAGATCTTCGGTGTACCATTGCCATCGGTCCTGCTTTATTCGTTCATATACTTCTTTATTTTGGTTAGGTGGCACAAAGTATTGTGTATCTGCTTGCTCGAATTCACGTGTCCTGAACAGAAAGTTGCGAGGACTGATTTCATTTCGAAAAGCTTTCCCTATTTGCGCAATTCCAAACGGTATTTTCATACGCGTCGTATCCACGACATTTTTAAAATTGAGATAGATACCTTGGCAGGCTTCACCGGGAAGATAGACAGGACGCTCATTTGTACCGGTGAAATCACCAAGATTAGACTGAACGAGCAAGTTAAAAGATTTAACTTCCGTAAAATCTTTCTTCCCGCAGTTGGGACATTTAATCTTATCCCGATTTGCGTTAAATAGCTCATTTAAACTTGCTTCTGACATCTTTTCGTCAGCAACGATGCAAATAGAGCCTAGTTCTTTATCAACTCTAATGCGTGCGTGACATTGCTTACACTCTGCAAGCGGATCGGCAAATCCGCCAACATGACCCGAGGCCTCCCAAACTTTTGGGTTTTTAAACATCGCGCTGTCGACGCCGACCATATCTTCTCTTAAATGCACGTTTCGTCGCCACCATGACCGTTTAATGTTGTTAAGTAGCTCAACACCATATGGGCCAAAATCGTATAGACCCGCTTCACCGCCATATATATCACTTCCCTGATACACAAACCCGCGACGTTTGCACAGGCTGGCGATATCTTCTAGCGTTACTTCTGATTTTTGCTCACTCATATCGGCATATTATATATGAATAATTGCCTAATGGCGAACACAGCGTTTTCTTTTGCCCTCAGGGGTTAATTTCTGATAAGCTTAAACGGAATACAGAGGG
>DAOLHH010000017.1:0-17069 GCA_035329185.1 Candidatus Saccharimonadota bacterium
GGATCGAACCCACGACCTTCGGAACCACAACCCGACGCTCTAACCAACTGAGCTAAGTCCGCCATGTTTATGATTGGTACCCCGGGAAGGAAAAGTGGTAATTCGCCCGTTTTTGTAGGGGAATTAGCGAACCCGCCTCGGGTGTTCGAAATCGCTTTCGCGATAGCATATTTTTAAATGAACAGATGCTCATATAAAAATTTGGTACCCCGGGAGGGACTCGAACCCCCGACCTGTGGGATAGAAGCCCATTGCTCTAATCCACTGAGCTACCGGGGCAGATACCAACTTATAGTGAAAAGGTTCGAGCGGTACTCGAGTCACGCTTTGCGCGACCCCCGAACTTCGTCTTTGCAAAACAAGTTTACAAGAGAAGATTCGTTTCCGACATGCCTACCTGGCATGTCTCACCCCGACCTGTGGGTGAGATACCCATTGCTCTAATCCGTCTAGAGCTACCGGGGCGAGTACCAATAAAATGAACTTGTATGGTGCGGGTAGAGAGAGTCGAACTCTCCTCTCAAGTTTGGAAAACTTGCATTCTAGCCGATGAACTACACCCGCATCTACAGGAGTTCATACTAGCAAATTCGTACTCAAAACGCAATCAAAGCTTGCAAAATAAAATAAATTAAAGTATAATATTGAAAAATAAGCAAATAAGTTTGGGATATTATTTAATTATGAAATTCATTTCACTATTCGGCACAAAAAGTCTACGAAGTCTGAAGCAGGTCCTTTCTGGAAGCCTCGCCACACTATTAGTAGGTGTTATCTTTGTAGCAAATGTGCAAAGCGCTTCAGCTGCTAGCGCTGTAACAAACGGTGCTAAAGTATCATTTACGTTTGATGATGGGTTTACATCGACCTATTCAAAGGCTGCACCAACATTAGCGAAGTATGGCTTTCAAGGCACTGCTTATATCACCAGCTCATATATCGGCACTTCAGGTTACATGAACTGGACGAAGGTAAAGAATCTTAAGAATACTTATGGCTGGGAAATCGGTGGTCACTCAGTAACGCATCCATTAATGACAGAAATTAGCGCAAGTCAACTCCGCACTGAGGTAGTAGACAATAAAAAAGATCTCGTATCTCGTGGACTAGACCCAAAAAGTTTTGCAACTCCGTTTGGTGATTACAACGCTGCTGTGGTCGCTGAGATAGCTCGGTCCTATGAGAGCCATCGTCCTTTTCACGATACTGGTTATAACCAGTATCCGTATGACGATTACCGCCTCTTCGTGCAACAGGTACAAGTAGGAGTGAGCATGGCGACCGTAAAAGGATATATTGATACGGCGGCTAAAAATGGCCAGTGGCTTATATTGGTTTTTCATGATATCAAAGACCGACCTAGTACTGACCCAGAAGATTATGAATACGCCACCAAAGATCTTGGCACGGTAGCATCTTATGTAAAGTCTAAAGGGGTGCCAGTAACTCGGATAAGCGATGCAACCGTAAAAGGTACAAATGTACTGAGCGGAGGAAGCTTCACTACAGGCCTAGGAAACTGGACAACTGATGATAGTAGCGCCATAACTGTTGATAAAAATTCTATGGGTTCTGCGCCAGAATCCACCACATCGGTCAAACTGACCGCTAATGCAACTAAGAACGTACATCTTTTTTCACCACTAACTCCCGTAGTTGCATCAAATACGTACACGCTGAAAACATATCTAAATGTTACCGCGATTAGATCAAATGAAGTGGGCTATTACATAGATGAATATGATGCAAACGGTAACTGGATTTCGGGTAAGTACTATCTTGGCGAAAATTCTGTGTACTTACAGCGACGAAACATAACATATACGCCAACCTCTACAAATGTAAGTAAAATTCGTTTTCAAGTGGTTGTGCCTGCCAATAGTGGCATCACCGCGTATATTGATTCTATAGAACTCTTCGCTCAATAATAAAGTTTATTATAAAATACTATTTACAAAAAAACATAACTATGATAAAATAGTTTTATTACGACATGGAGACTCATCGGACATTAATTGGTCGCTTATCCGATGACGAGTGAGTAGCGAACCCACCGTATAAATATACTAACGAAGGAGACAAACGTATGTATAGTGGCGGTGAAATTCTTGGTGCATCATCTGTTGTTGCATCAGCAATCATTCTTCCAAATACTGGAGGAAACGTACTATTAACGATTTCTGCACTTCTTGCATTAACTGCAGGATCAGCTGTAATCGTAACGAGCATTGCTCGACTTGTGGCTAAAAAAGCTTACAAGAAATAACTTGAGAGTTCATTAAGGATAATGTGGGGAGTTTGAGGGTGTTAGACTGATCGATATTTTTCGATTCTTTAACACCCTCGAGGTTTTTTATGAAAAATCATGTGACCAAATTTAATCTTGTCGTAGCTTCACTGATACTATTTGGAGCTAGTATGACATTTGGTCGTACGATTTTTCAGACAAAACATGCTGACAGTGCAGCGCTTGAGGCGTTTACTACGACAGTTGAAGCAGAAAAATCAGTGACTGCTTCTCCGGTGCTCATTGAAGGGAAGCCGGTACACCTAGAAATAGATTCAATTGATTTGGATGTAGCGGTGGTTGACGGTGCATATGATCAGAAGACAAAGGCCTGGACACTCAGTAAAGATAGTGCACATTATGCGGTCATGACACCGCTTGCCAATAATCAGGCTGGCAACACGTTTATTTATGGCCATAATCGTAAAGAAGTATTTGCTCGATTGGCGCAAGTAAAAAAAGGTGATGTTCTTAGCTTAACTACTGAAAATGGTTTTATCTTCCGTTATGAATTTGTTTCTTCTTTGGAGACGGATCCGTATGATGATTCGCTCTTTCAATATGAGGGCTCGCCAATTTTAACCGTACAAACTTGTTCAGGGCTATGGTTCCAGAACCGTCAATTGTTTACTTTTAAGTTTCTTGATGTGAAGCAGGAGCTAACCGATGCTTTTTAGTTTATTTCTATTAATTGGACTTATTTATACGCTACATCTTGGACTATACGCAGCAGGTGCAAATATTCAAGATATCTTGTCGCTTAAAGACAAGGCAGAGAAGGCTCCTCGCAAAGAGCGACTTCCATTAGTGACAGTACTGATAGCAGCCTACAACGAGGAACTCTCCATTGAGAAGTCTATATCCACTGTATGGAATAGTAATTATCCGCGTCTAGAAATAATAGTTGTTGATGATGGATCAAACGACAAAACGTACGATATCGTTAGGAGCTATATTTCTAAAGCCGACAGCTTAAAGCTCACGAGAGGTTCAATACGTAGATCGGTTCACGGTACTTTGAGCAGACGATGGAAACGGCAAAATCACGACGATTATCGTGTCGTACGCCTTATCGCGAAAGAAAATGGTGGTAAGTCGAGCGCGCTGAATACGGCGCTTCTTAGAGGCGTGAATGGCGAATTTGTGATGACGCTCGATGCCGATTCTATACTCGACCCATATGCTATCAGACGTGCAGTTGACTACTTTGATGATGAGACGGTGGTAGGCGTGGCGGCAAACGTTCGCGTCCTCTTTCGGCCAACAATTCTCGGTATAATTCAACAGTTCGAACATCTCATTGGGTATCGTTCAAAGAAGTTTTACCGATTGACGAATAGTGAGCTTATTGTAGGCGGAGTTGCCTCTACGTATAGAACGAGCACACTTAAGAAGGTCGGATACTACGATACAGACACGCAGACTGAAGATATTGGATTAAGCATGAAGATTGCATCACTAGGTAACAAGGAACACAAGCTCATCTACGGTGCAGATGTACTTGCAGCGACACAAGGGGTTCAAAAGCTAGGGGCGCTCTTAAAGCAACGCTATCGTTGGAAGCTTGGAAACTTGCAAAATCTCATCAAATTTAGTGCATCATACAAACCGTCTAATAAAGAGCAGTCAGCTTCGCTCAAATATTACCGCGTACCAATGGCTTTCTTGGGTGAAATTTTACTAATGCTCGAGCCCGTCATCCTTGCCTATGTACTTTATTTGTCAATAAGCATAGGTTCACCAGTATTGTTCGTTGGATCATACGTAGTGATTACAGCTTATATATTACAGACGGTCTGGAGCGACGAACATTACTCGCTTCGAGAAAAATTGCAAATGTCTTACTATGCTCCCGCAATGTACTTCCTATTCTACATAATGGATTTTGTACAACTGGCTGCGATATTTCGCTGTCTCGTTAACCCTAAAAAAGTACTACGATTGGTCGAGACAGATGGACGCTGGGTCTCTCCAGAGCGTCACGGATTCGCGCAAAGTAACTAATTAATACTGTCCAATTAAAGCAATTGCAATGCCAAGAATTGCACTGCAAATGCCAATAACCCAGAAACGCATTGTCACTTTCGTCTTTGGCCAGCCACTTGCTTCGAAGTGATGATGGATAGGTGCAGCGATAAAAATTTTCTTGCCCGTCAGCTTTTTTGATGAAATTTGAAGTAAACTTGAGCCTGCCTCAATGACAAATACAAAGGCAATTATTGGGAGCAGGAATATCGTATCGGTCAACATCGCTATAACTCCCAGAGATGTACCAAGCGAAAACGAACCTATGTCACCCATGAAAAAGCGTGCCGGCGGGATATTGAACCACATATAAGACAATAGGGCACCTGCAACGGTTAAACAGAAGACGGCAATACCATAGTTGCCTTGCAATCCTGCGATAAGCCCAAAAGCACTATAAGCACAAAGAAGGAGTCCTCCCGCAAGCCCGTCAAGACCGTCGCTAATGTTTACCGCGTTGCTCGTACTGACTACAGCGAGAATAAAAAGCGGGATAATAAAGATACCAACCGTCAAATCGCCACTAAAAGGTATGTGAATGGTGGTGTAGTCGAGTTTGAAATAGAAAAACCATGCACCAATAGCCGATACGAGTGTTATGAGCAGGAACTTGATACGAGCTTGCAAACCCGCAACTCCAATGCCGTTCCCCCGTACATTGATGATGTCGTCAAGTAATCCGACCAGCCCACCACCGACAAGGGCGGCGAGAGGTAACCATGTTTGTTCACGGCTTAAGTTAAATAAAAGGGTAAGGATGGACACCGCAACTACTATGACAACACCTGCCATAGTCGGTACATCATAATTTCTCGTACTAAGCCGAGAAATTACTTCAAGCTTTTCGCCGGTTGTGGAGGTGGTTCGTTTCTTTTTCCAAAATTTATATTTAAAAGCAAAGTATGTGTAGAACGGAGTTAACGCCATTGCAAGCAAAAATCCTGCGAGACCTAATAGGGACGCTTTTGAAATGGCTTCAGTAAATGGGGTGCTATCTATCATAAACGAGTTGTAGACGGATATAAACGTCTTTGCATTACTGTAGCATAAAGCTATAATTGGACATACCATTTTATAAAGTCCAACGAGAAAGTACTCATGAACCCAAAAATCATCTTTATTCGTGGGCTACCAGGGAGTGGCAAGTCCGTCTTAGCTCGCGCAATTGCGAAGCGAATTGGTACAGAAAATACAGTGGTACTTGACCCAGATGCAATTGATACAAGTTCAGCACCTTATCGAAAACTTGTTGATGATCTGCGTGCGCAATCAGTCGACGAGAAGTTTTACCCCTATAGATATCTGAGGGCAAGTGCCCATGAGGCAATTTTGCGTAACGCAACTATACTGTGGAACCAGGCATTTACAAGCCTTGACGGCTTGCAAAAAACAATGAAGAACCTTTCTGACTACGCGACTGAACACGGGAAAACCTTACCAATATTGGTCGTAGAGGTCAGCGTTGAACAATCAATGGCTATAGAACGAATAAAAACGCGCGTGAAGTCTGGCGGTCATGAAGTTGATGAAATGACATTCGCACGTTTTGTTCAAGATTATAAAAGCTTTGTAGATGAACCGTTTAATACCTTACAGGTGAGTGGCGAAAAGCCTGCTGATGAAAATGCCTCGTTGATAGTGCAGCACTTAAAGACGCTGGCTTAAGATTGTTCGATTGATAATAAACCTGCTCGGCACGATTGTACTGTGTCTACAAATGCCGGATGGCACGCTACAAAACTCCGTGAGTGTACGTTGAAGGGCGATTCGTCGGTAGATATGAGTTGTCCGCCGGCTTCACTTACGAGCAGGGCACCGGTCGCATAATCATGAAGGTATCCTTTACTTTGAAGTTGAAATCGTGCTGCCACTTTTCCTTCAGCAACTTGTGAGAATCCATAGCCCGCTCCGGTTGGAGCTACCACGAAGGTATAGTCTGGAAATAGCTGATGTAGTCGATCAATGTAGGCGTCTTTTGCGAGGATTTTTTTCGGGAGTTCAGTGTTGTTTAGGTCTAGGCGGACGCCGTTTTTATAAGCGCCCTTTCCGCGTATTGCAGTGTATAGCTCATCGGTCGAATGATTATATATAACTGATGCGAATGCTTCATCACCCTCAATCAACACAGCCATAGAAGTGAACGTTGGAATATTGTCTACGAAACTTTGTGTGCCATCGATAGGATCAACAAGCCAGTAGGAACCCTTAAGTGCTTTCTCATCATATCCGGACTCTTCACCGTAAACCTGTATGTCGGGGAACTTATCAAGGATGTATGCGTGTATTGACTTTTCAATGCGAACATCAAGCTCAGTGACGGGTGAACCATCTGCTTTTTCTTCCACATGATATTTTGTAGTGGCGAATTGCATTATTTCTGGTCTGAGTTGTTTAAATATAGTCTCAAAAGCTCGCAATACTTGCGGGGTATCGGTGTATATATTGTCGTTGTTACTCATTAGATACTATGGATGACCTGTATTTTTGCGCCAAGACTGTTTAATCGTTCGGCTAAATCTTCGTAGCCTCGATTAATGGTATAGACATTTCTGAGCATGGAGGACCCTTGGGCGGCAAGCATACCGATAAGGAGCAAACTCGCGGGGCGGAGTGCGGGTGGACACACGAGGTCAGCTTTGGTGAATTTCGTTGGTCCAGTTATATAGACGCGGTGGGGATCTGCTAACTCTACATTTGAACCGATTTTAGTCAGTTCGGTGTAGTATATGGCGCGATTTTCATAAGTCCAGTCATGGATTAGTGTCCGCCCTTTTGCAACAGCTACAATTGGAACAAAATAGGGGAGGTTATCTTGGTTGATCCCCGCAGGATATACATTCGCATGGAGCTTCTCACTCAAGGCACGTAACTCACCGTTATGTTTATGAACAGTGATGTCTACAAGCTTCGTAAAGCCGTTGTGTGCCGTGTATGTTTTACCGTAACTGACACGGAGGCCCATTTTTTCGAGTTTTAACAGTTCGAGTGCCATGAAATCTATCGGCACACGTTTTATGGTGATTTCTGAATTTGTTGCGACAGCAACAGACACAAAGAACATAGCTTCAATTGGGTCTTCTGCCGGAGAATAAACGATATCTTTTTTTACCGGCTTGCTCAGGCCGTGTATTACGGGCGTGGTAGTGCCAAAGCCATCAATCTTTACGCCGAGTTCTTGCAAATAGCCACATACATCCTGAACCATATAGTTTGAAGTGGCGAACTGGAGCTCAGTATTACCCTTTGACATGCTTGCTGCCATGATAATATTTTCAGTCACCGTATCGCCTGCCTCATAAAGGACAATTTTCTCAGTGGTTTTTGGAGTACTCACAATATGATAGTACTTATTCTTTGCTTCAATCGAAACGCCAAGCGCCTCAAGTCCGTATAAATGTGGTTGTACGGTGCGCTCGCCGAGCTTACAACCGCCAGCGTATGGAATTTTAAACTCACGTAGTTCGTGCATGAGTGGTCCAATCATCATCAGGACTGATCGGGTTTTGCGTGCCGCATCGACATTTATCGCGTCCATATTGAGTTTTGCAGGGCGTTTTATCTCAAGATCATTTCCTGGAAGCCACTTAACGCGTACGCCGATACTTTCGAGAACCTCAATGATACGGAACACTTCTTCTATGCGGGGAAAACTTTTGAAAGTCGTTGTCCCGTGATTTAGGAGGCTTGCACACAAGAGTCCGACCGCAGCATTCTTGCTATTTTTCAAAGTAATGGAGCCTGATAGTTCATGTCCTCCCTCAATTTCAAGGTTTACCCCCTGATCACCAACACGTATAAGGGGTTTTTGTAAAACCTCGCCGATACGGTTCAACATATCAAACGTCAGGTTTTGACCCCCTTTTTCGATGCGGTTAATTGCTGATTGAGAAGTGCCTAGTTTTTTTGCAAATTCGGTTTGAGTCATGCCACGTAAACTACGGAGCTCAGATATAAGCGCACCAAGGCGCTGGTTCGATTCATTCATAAGATGATTATATCACATACGATATATTGTGTTTTGACTTGCTGGAAGACGCTATAGGTAGGGTACAATAGCATTATGGTATAAAAAAGACATACAAAAATTATCAAAGCAATAAGGTAAGGAAGGTATGTCATGTCTCAAATAGATAAAGAAATTACAGAATTAATCACTTCAGAAGAAAAACGTCAAACCGATGGCCTGGAGATGATACCAAGCGAAAACCACAGTAGTAAGGCCGTTAGAGCTGCTTCAGGCTCCATTTTGACCGACAAATATTCAGAAGGTTATCCCGGGATGCGTTATTACGCAGGTTGCGAATTTGTTGATCAGGTAGAGAATATAGCCCGAGATCGTGCAAAAAAACTTTTTGGTGTCAGTCATGCCAATGTCCAGCCCCATTCAGGTAGCCCAGCAAATCAAGCAATTTATTTTGCCCTTGTTGACCCGGGCGATACGGTCATGGGGATGTCTCTTTATTTCGGTGGTCATATGACTCATGGTCTTAAAGTCAACTTCTCTGGTACGTACTATCACTCGGTTCAATATACGACTGACAAAGATGGATTCTTAGACTATGATGCGATTTATGCACTCGCCCAAGAGCATAAACCAAAATTGATTATGTGTGGAACTACCGCATATCCAAGAAAAATAGATTGGCAAAAATTCCGAGAGATTGCAGATGCAGTTGGAGCTTGGCTCGTTGCGGATATTTCACACATCAGTGGCCTCGTTGTATCTGGAGATCATCCAAGTCCTGTTGGGATAGTTGATGTAATCATGACCACAACACATAAAACATTGCGTGGGCCCCGTGGTGCGATGATCTTATGTAATGGTGATGAATCAAATCCGCTAAAAGCTGTTGAGCGAACAAAGAATAATATCCCCACCTTAATCGATCGGGCAGTCATACCCGGCTTGCAGGGCGGTCCTCATAACCATCAGACAGCAGCTATCGCTGTAGCACTCGGGGAAGCACTTACTCCCGCGTTTAAAGAATATGGTCACCAGATAGCTCTCAATGCTAAGACATTGAGCGAAGAGCTCATCGCGAGAGGCTTCACACTCGTAACAGGGGGGACGGACAATCATCTCATGGTTGTTGATTTATCGAACAAAGACGTGAGTGGCAAAGAAGGTGAGCGAGCTTTGAGTCTCGCTGGAATTACGGTAAATAAGAATACAGTACCATTCGATCCGCGTAAGCCATTTGATCCAAGTGGTATTCGTCTTGGTACGCCCGCACTCACCACTCGTGGCATGAAAGAAAAGGAAATGAAGCAAGTTGCAGTGTGGATAGAAGATGCGATAAAGCACGCAAGCGATGAAGCATACCTGAAACAGTTGCACGAACAGATTACCACATTTGCACGAACATTCCCTCTACCTTCTTAAAGGTTAAGGTCTATAGGCTCGCCGAGAAGGGTATTTTCGCCTTTGATATATATATTGAAGAGTGCTTTCAGTCGAGCGATAAGTTCACGTCTTGTAGCGTTGTTCGCTTCGACATCATTCCCGATACCGTAACTTTCAATACCAAAACTTCGACACGTATAAATCGCTCGCGGTAAGTGCGAACTGGCACTAAATAATATCGCTTTTTTCACTAAAAATATCTTTGAAGCCCTTTCGCAGGTTTCATACGTACTTCTGCCGGCATAGTCAACTTGTAAAGAATCTTCAGGTAAGGACCTTTTGCTTACTAAGTAGTCTTTCATGGCATCAGGCTCGTTATAGTTAAGAAAACGATTATCACCCGATAGTATTAGTTTTTTAACAATGCCTGCTTCAAGCGCGTCAGCAGCGACGTCTAACCGAGCCTGAAGTTCTTTATGTGGTTTGCCATCTGGAGTAATTCCCGCGCCAAACACGATGCCTACATCAATTTTTTCACTTGTTTCTATACGAAAAATGTATCGATTCATCTGGCCAAAGATGAGCGTACTCAATAGAAAAGAAAGCGATAATAAAAGGGTCATTAAGATACTCGTACCTACCAGAATATTTTTTATTTTTTTATTCCAATAAATATGTCGTTGACTCTTTTCGGGAATTAAAACTTGGTCATCGTCATCTTCTAACATACGAGATAATCTTAAAATTCTCCGAGTATGCGAGCTTCTGGTATCAATTCAATCCCAGTTACTTCTTTGCAGGTGCGCTGTATATGTTTTGCAACTTGGTATATCTCCTGCGCAGTTGCTCCGTAGAGTGCCTCAATCTTTAATACATTTTTATCATTTAATTTTACGTTTCCCCAAGATTGTCCTCTCACGAAGCCCGATGCGAGCATGACATGCGCAGCTGATACGCGCAGTTCATCGCCCCCATGTACTTTATTCATACGTTTAATCTCCGAAGCCGTTTTTCCTGTTTCATCATACGCCATAACACGGTCTGCCTGTTCTTTGGTAACAATTGGGTTACGGAAAAACGAGCCGACGGTATGGTTGGTTTCGTCATCCGGATGCCAGAGTGACCCAGCACGAGCGCGTGTTTCGATAATGGTGGCTCGTCGACCAGTGAGCGTATGTATGTCATAAGCATATTCCTCGGCGACATCTAGTGCTTTTTGATACGTAAGTGTATGAGTCGGTGTTCTTGAAAGTTCGAAACACGCCCTCGTTATTATGAGTTGTTTGTTGTGCGCTTCTTGGAACATTGATTTTTTATAACCCCAGGTAAGAATATCTTTCTCGAGCCTTACCACCTTACTGAGTGTCCGATCCCATACCTCTATCCACTTAACTCGCTCACCAATAGACTGACCGTATGCAGCGATGTTTATGTAGAGTCCGGCACCCACACTCCCCGGTACTTCACTCAAACACTCTATTCCCCAAAGTTCATGAGATATGGCTTGTGTTACTACATCGTCCCACCAAGCTCCCGCATCAGCGATTATCTCAGTTTCTTTCACTTGTACCGTTCCACCTCGTATACAGATGGTGAGCCCATTGAGTCCTTTATCCGATATGAGACTGTTACTCCCGTAGCCGATAATATGAACAGTGGTGTTACTCGTTGTTTGTTTCAGTACCGTCAATAAAGCTTCAGATGAGTCAATGAGTGCAAATTGTTCTGCAGGACCACCGACTCCAAATGATGTGTATGGGGCAAGTTGAATATGTTCTTGTATTAGCATAATCTACCAGTAAGTATAGCGCTTGGTTGCGACAGGTGGCCTATTTTCGTATAATGAACAGATTATGGGAGAGCAAAATCCACAACCATTTGAAGCTTTAGGTAGAGCATTAAAGCAACTTCGGACTGAGCAAGATAAATCCTTTCAAGATTTAAGTGGTGCGCTCGAAATATCAATTGCGGCTTTAACTTCTTACGAAGCAGGAAAAAGTCGTCCAAGTGAGGATATCCTACACCTAATAACCCAGTACTATCAGCTAAAAGATGCTGGCGCAAAAGAACTCTGGAGACTTGCTGGCTACGAGCCACTTAGTGAGTACCCTCGCTACTTTATGAATGATGATTACGGTGATGCACTCGAAGTTAAATCTATGATAGGCCAAAATGATGATGCGCGCATTGTCTACACCGACATGGTACAGGTAATGGTGAATAATTTTGGCGTGATTATGAACTTTATGCAGGGCGCCGGTCCACAAAATCAACCACTTGCCATAGCACGTATTGGTATGAGTAAAGAGCATGCGCGTAGCGTGCTCGAACTCCTCAAAAAGACGCTTGAGCAAGCCGAAAAAGTTGAAAGTTCAATAAAGCAATTACCGTCATCAACTCAAGAAGGAAAGTAATTTTGATTACATGCAACTAACCTTTACGCGGCTTTTTGCCGGATTCTTCATATTCGAGTGGGTAATTCGTATTGTGATGTTATTCATAGTGCCAAGTCGGCGCAAACCGTCTAGTGCTAATGCATGGCTGTTACTTATCATGGTGATTCCAACCATAGGTACGATATTGTTTTATATGTTTGGGGACCCTAAGCTTCCGAAGACAAGAAGAAGATTAAGAAGAAAGGTCGACTCTTTTACGCGTGATGAGCTGGACAAGTTACGTGGCTCGTACCCTAACCTATTTGCAAAGCTGGTTAAAAGTGATTATCAGACCTTGTCTCGTTTAGCTACGGTACTGGGCGGATTACCTCCAATGAATGGCAATAAAATAGAAATTATCACCGGCTATGAAGCAGCTTTCGAAACTTTAATTAAAGATATTGATGCAGCTCAAGAGTACATTCATATTGAATATTTTATTGCGACATATGACGATACGACCAAGCCCGTATTTCTCGCATTAGAAAGAGCCTCGGTGCGCGGGGTACATATTAGGTTCTTATACGACAAAGTAGTCTCGAGACGATATCCCGGCCAGAAAAAAATGAAACAAGAACTTAATCGTATCGGTGTTGAACTCTTTGCAATGCTTCCACTTTTTTTGGTACCTGGTAAAAAGTTTATGAGGCCTGATTTGAGAAATCATCGCAAAATTGTAGTCATAGATGGCAAAGTTGCGCATAGTGGCTCTCAGAATCTGATTGATCGATCTTACCATCGACGTGACGGCATTATTTACGAAGAAGTGGTACTCAGATTTAAAGGTCCTATTGTATGGCAGTTTAATAATATATTTAGATCTGATTGGTATGCAGAGACTCACGACGCACTATTGGAGCTCGTTGAAGATGAAGATGTGCCTGATATGGTCGGAGACATCACTGCGCAAGTATTACCTTCTGGGCCAGCACATGAGCACGATAACAATCTAAAATTTTATACAAGTATGATCCACTCGGCAAAAAAACGGATTGGGATTGTCGTACCGTACTTTATACCAGATGAATCCTTTTTTGATGCTTTGACTGCAGCAGCACAACGAGGCGTAAAGGTAACTATGATTAACTCAGCATCTATTGATAAGATTCTTGCCGGTCATGCACAGCGATCGTATTATGAAGAGCTCCTTGAAGTGGGAGTAGAAATTTATTTGTACAATGAACCAGTCTTTCTACATACGAAGCAGATACTTATAGATGATGATGTCGCAATAGTAGGATCGAGTAATCTCGATATCAGATCCTTCCAGCTCGATTTGGAAGTGTCAACCATTCTATACGATACGCACATCGTAAAAAAACTAGAGCATATAGAGTCTGAGTATCTTAAAACAAGTAAAAAAGTAACAATGAAAGTATGGCAAAGTCGTTCACTGCGCTTAAAAATGCTCGACAGGATCGCTCGCCTAACGGCGGCGTTTCAATGATACGGTCTGTATTAGAGGTTGAATCATTCTTGCAAAATCTTCCGACGAAATCTTCGAAGGTCACGGGCAAGAACATAACTCTTGAAAGAATGTGGCCTTTGTTGCGCAAAGTTGGGAGTCCGCAGCGAACACTTCGTGTTATTCATGTCGCTGGTACAAGTGGCAAAACGTCAACCGCAACGTATATTTCATCACTGCTCACTGCGCGAGGAGCTACGGTCGGGCTTACCATTTCGCCGCATATTCATTCAGTAACCGAGCGGTTACAGCTCAACGGCTCACAGCTTGATGAAAAGCAGTTCTGTGAGCTATTTAATTCTTTTGTTAAGTTACTGCCACAGAATACCGATGCGACCTATTTTGAATATATGATAGTGTTTGTGCTGTGGGCATTTAAAGAATTATCAGTCGACTATGCAGTGTTAGAAACAGGACTTGGCGGTTTGTTTGATGGTACTAATGTTTGTCAGAATCCAGATAAAATTTGCGTCATCACCGACATAGGAATGGATCACCAACAAATTTTAGGTAATTCCATTAAGGAAATTGCAACTCAGAAAGCGGGTATAGTCCACACCCAGAACGAAGTTTTTTTATACACACAGCAACAAGAAGTAATGGATTGTGTTAATAACCGCGCAAAGATTGTGGGTGCGACGGTGCACGAAATTTTGCCTGAAGTGGTATTACAAAATAAATCGTTGCCTAAATTCCAGCATCGAAACTGGATGCTCGCAAAACATGTTGCAGATTTTATCGCGAATCGAGATGCTCTAACAAATATAACGCGCGCGCAAGAATATACAACACAAAAAGCCGTCCTAGGACGTATGCAGCAGGTCAACTATAGGCAAACGGAATTTATTATAGATGGAGCGCACAATGAGCAAAAAATGCAGACTTTTATCGATAGTTATACCGAGCGCTATGGTAGGGAAAAAGTCCCAATAATACTTGCAATGAAAGAAGGAAAAGATTTTGAAGCGGTTATTGCACTTCTAAAACCACTATCAAAAATTCTGCTTTGTACGGGTTATGATGTGCAACAAGATATGCCGATTAAATCGCTTCCATCACAGCTACTTATTACTGCTGCTCATCAAATTGGAGTAGAAGCGGAAGCATTTGATTCCATTTATGATGCGCTAGTAAAAGTAATTGATAAAGAAGAGCCGCGGGTAATAGTTACTGGGTCTCTTTATGTAATCGGTGCCGTCCTGGACTACCTTAATTAGCTCTTCATTTATTCTTACGCTGTTCGTATAACTCTATAAGTGCTCCAAGAACAATTAGACTTACAAAACCCGAACTGATGCTTTGTATGAGTGTTGCGAACATATAGCTCGGATTGAGTTGTTGCTTTGATTTATCACGCAGAATTTTTTTAAATTTTTGCTCGTCCTTTAAATCTGAAAGTGTTACCAGTGTGGTATTTTCGGATACTTTTAAAGAGTTTTTTTGGAGCGGTGAGACAATGATGCCTAACACGAGAGACACCGCTAAGCTAAAAACTATGGCAATACTGGCGAATTTAAAGAGTGGTGCATATATACCTTTAGTCATCTGAGATGATTTTTTTAACCGTTCGTAGAATCCATATGATTTCTTTTCAAATATGATATTGGGTACAAAAATATAGTTAAAATATGCAAGCACGCCCAGCGGTATTAAAAGTATGAGTAGATTTGGTAGGATAGCGCCAAATAATGCTACCGTCATAATCAAGATACCTATTGTAGCCATAACATACGTATAAAGGGTAAGTATATACGGGCGTGATCGCTGAAGAATAGATGATAGTGAGACATTTTTTTCACGTCGTGCTTCTTTATAGGTAATAAGTTGGAGCGCATATATAAAAGTACTTGCGAGTAAACTGATAATCACGGTCATCACCACCCCGGTTAACGTAGTCGAGAGGTCGTCTTCAATACGCTGAACAATGAGAAATAGTAGGGCAGTTGAGATACAAACATTAAACAAAACTCCAATGGAGGTGATAATTGTAAAAACTCGAACATTCTTTTTGATAACTAACCATGACGTATCGAAAAATCCCAGCAGGTCGTAGCCATTTTTACTTTGGACTTCATTCTCTTCTTGTGCCAATTTTTTCATACGCAACTACCTCTATCTATAGAACTAGTGTATGCGCGTATACTCGACGTAGCAAATTGATTTATCCACAGCGCGTGTATACCATGAGCGACTTGGATAATGAGGAAAGGAGTTCGAACGGTTAAAATTAACGCATGGGGTTTAATCTAGAGCAATTCTATGGCGAACATGTTGATAAAATATATAAATATTTTTATATACAGTCACTGGACAAACATATTGCCGAAGATCTAACATCCCAAACGTTCATTGCATTCATGGAGCGAAATGCATTAGATCTGCAAGACAACAAGAAATACTTGTACGGGATAATGCGACATGTGTGGTCGGATTATCTCAGGCAACGATACAAGCAATCGTTGCAGTCAATCGAAGATATCGACGATTTTGAAGCACATGCTGACGCGCAGGTTCATGAATATGAAGATACCTCGTTTGTCGAACGAGCGCAGCGGTATATTGACCGACTACCGGAAAAACAACGTATAATTGCACGTCTTCGATTTATTGAAGAGCGGTCGGTGAAGGAAGTTGCTTCAATGGTAGGAAAGAGTAGTCTTTATGTTAAAACGACACAGCATCGAGCGACGAGAAATTTAAAAAGCATGCTTGAGGGTACAATCCAAGGGAGTGTTGAACTATGAAAAGAAAGGAATCAATACTTAAACGCAAACTAACCGATGAAAAACTGACTATATGTCAAGAATTTAAAAAAAAGTTATTAACAGAGTTATCATCTTTAGAAAGGGATACATCAATGGCAAATAAACAATCTAATCCACACCCACAATTAAATTTACGACAATTAACGAAACAGAAGAAATTTTTGTATGCTTCAGGGTTTGCCGTCTTACTTATTGCTGCGGTGAGCATCTATGCGATTGATAACAGGTCACAAAACCTCGCGCGACAAAGTGAAATCGAAGATGTAGTAGAACTGCCCGAAGCCCTCGATAACGTTTTGGGCATCGAAGAAATGCGTACCCTTGCAGGAACTGATACTCCTGCCGGCGCATCCATTACAGGAGTTGAACTTGAAAATGAGCACGGTGCAGTATTGTACAAAGTGAAATTTAGTGACGGATCGTATCGTTTATATGATGCTGCAACGGGACTCGCATACATAGAGCAGGCTGAGGACGGTCTAGAGACGGACGAATCAGTTCCAGCAGATTTCGTGCCTACGATTACGCTTCAGCAAGCTCGTGATATTGCGCAAGAAAAACGTGCCGGTAAAACCATTACTAAGATTGAACTCGAAACTGAAGGCGGTGTGGTCGTGTATAGCGTGCGATTCAGCGATGATGGACGCGTTGATGTTAATGCGACAGATGGCTCGATAGTAAGAGTAAAAGAACCGGATGCGGAAGATTCTTCAGACGAGTCAGATGATTCGAAAGCTGAAGATGACGA
>DAOLHH010000018.1:0-16928 GCA_035329185.1 Candidatus Saccharimonadota bacterium
ATGGTGATATCATCACCGCGAAGCGCCTGCATGATAAAGTTGCTTACCACTCGCCCATCTTCAGGGTCCATGTGTGGGCCGTAGGTATTAAAAATTCTGACGATATTTGTATCGACTTGAGATAAGTTGCTTGAAGCGTGCGGGTGACGGGCTGACCAAAGAATTGCTTCAGCAGCACGCTTTGACTCATCATAGCACGACCGCTCACCATAGCTGTTTACATTCCCCCAGTAGTCCTCAGTTTGCGGATGATGTCCTTCCGTCGGGTCGCCATAGACTTCACTAGTCGAGGCGTGAAAAAGTTGCGCTTTGTGTTTTCGAGCCAGAGTAACCATGTTCATAACACCTACAGTGCCCACCCTGAGAGTTTCCTCGGCAAGCCGTTGGTAGCGTGGCGGACTTGCGGGTGAAGCAAGATTCACAATCAAATCAAAGGGCGTCTCAGAAATTTCTCTTGGCAATGGATCACAGATATCCCTACGGATAATTTTTAGATGAGCATTATGAAGCTCATTATCAAGATTATCCACGTTACAGGTCGAGAAATTATCAACTACTGTTACATCCCATCCGCGAGACAATGCGTTCTTCGTAAAGTGCGAACCGAGAAAGCCTGCACCGCCTGTTACTAAAACGTTTCTACTCATTGGGCGTTAAGTCTTGTCTTCCAAAACTTTTATATGTAAAGCCATGCTTTCTCATATCAGCAACAGGACCATCAGTTGAATCGTCTTTCGGATCAAATAAATTACGCGCATCAAAAATGACACGATCTCTCATTATTTCTGCGTATTGAGCTATTTCAATCGCACTGAATTCCGGCCATTCAGTTGCTATCACAATACTGTCTGCATCTTTAGCTGCAATTAGTGCCGAATCAGCAAAGGAAACTGATTCAAGCTTCGCAAGATACTTCTGCGCATTTTCCATTGCTTGTGGGTCGTATACAGTTACCTCTGCTCCATGCCCAGCCAGTAATTGAATTATGTGTATAGCAGGCGATTCACGAATATCATCAGTATTTGCTTTAAAAGCAGCTCCTAGCACCGCGATTTTTTTACCCATTATATCTTTACCGAAATGAGTAAGAATTTGCTCTACTACACGACCTTTGTGGCGTTCATTATCGACCATTGTTCGCTCTAACTGCTCAAACGGTACTCCAGCAGTCTGAGCCGTCGCTAGGAGGGCTCTTGAATCCTTAGGGAAACAGCTACCCCCCCAGCCCGGACCCGGACTCACAAAATGTTCCCCAACTACCGGATCCATCGTCATGGCATGCATCAAATCGTCAATGTTCGCTCCAACCTGGTGAGCAACCTCTGTCATATTGTTCATGAAAGTAATTTTCACCGATCGGAAACCATTCCGACCGTATTTAATCAGTTCAGCTGTTCGAGGATCCGTTTCGAACAATATATCTTTGTCGAAACTGGCATAAACATTTCTCATCACCGATAATGCATGTGCCGAATCCGTACCTATAATAATTGAGCTCGGTTCAAGAAAATCCGCAACCGCAGATCCTTCACGAAGAAATTCTGGGTTAGATGCGACATGAAGTGTTACGCCATCTTGCGTAAAAGGTGCGACATGAGCAGCTACTTTCTCTGCGCTTCCCGTGGGCACCGTGCTCTTATTTACAAGCACTGTATCCGTCTTCATGACTCCCGCGATACTTTCAGCAGCGCTCAACAAATAAGTTAGGTCAGCCGACCCATCTTCGTTCGGTGGAGTTGGTAAGCATAGAAAAACTGCTTCAACCTCATGGAGTGCGAGCGCTCCGTAGTCTGTCGTGTATATGAGCCGATTTGCTGCAATCCCGGATTCAATAAGCTCCGAAAGGCCTGGTTCGTGTATCGGCGCAATACCTTTTTGTAGTTGTTCAATCTTAACCGGGTCTATATCGACTGAGACGACTTCATGTCCAAGGTGAGCCATCCCAGCTCCCTGTACCGCACCAACATACCCAGTACCTACAACTCCTATCTTCACAGTCATCAACCCTCTCGCTTACTCTCCCGACCCGTTAGTATCATTGTTCCGCCATATTATATACTTCGACCAAAAAAAGTTCCAAAATAATGCAATTACCGAACTTATGGCTAAACTTAAAATGAGAGATAATTTGAATTTATTCACCAGTACCGCGACAACGAGTGCGCTGCCAAAAATCGCAGCCCACGAAGCTAAGTGGAACTGTATAATCAGCTGCTTAATCGTTTTGTTTTCTGTCTTATGTTTGTACGTCCAGTTATGATGAAATAGGAAATTCAAAAATAATGCTATCTCTGCTGCAACGGCTTGCGCTATATATACCCTTAAGTGACCGTAATCAACAAAAAGTTTGAGAAGTAGTGCGTTAACAATAAATCCAACCCCGCCCACAATACAAAATCGAACAAAATCCTTCTGTAGTAAAGTAGTGATGGTTGTTTTGACGACTCGCACTTTGTAACCATGGTATCATACTCGAGAGATGCCACGGAATTAAAGGAGATGCAAAGATGAGCAAAACCAAACTGCTTTCGATTGTTATGCCCTGCTACAACGAAGAGCGTACAATAGAAAAAATTATCCAGGAAGTAATGGAAGTAGATCTTGGCAAAACGAGAAAAGAAATCATTATTGTAGATGATGGTTCTCGAGATAACACCCGATCACTTCTAAAAAAATTAGAGAAAAAACATCCAGAAATTCATTTAATTTTTCAGAAAGTCAATCAAGGTAAAGGTGCGGCACTCAAGAAAGGTATCCTTGAATCAAAAGGTGATGTCGTCATAATCCAGGATGCCGACCTAGAATATGACCCAGAAGAGTATAAAAGACTACTCTACCCAATTGAACGAGGCCATGCTGATGTGGTTTATGGGTCTCGATTTATTGGCGGAGAGCCACACCGTATCATTTATTATCGAAATCAAGTCGCAAATAAATTCTTAACAACGCTCTCCAACTTGTTTACAGGATTAAATCTTACCGACATGGAAACGTGCTATAAAACATTTAAGGGTGACCTCGTGCGAACACTTGCCAAAGACCTCAAAGCACAGCGCTTTGGCTTTGAACCTGAAATCACTGCGCGAGTCGCGAAATCAAAAGCTGCAGTATATGAAATCGGCATTAGCTACTACGGACGAAGCAAAGAAGAGGGTAAGAAAATTGGCCTGAAAGATGGCTTTAAGGCTATTTATGAAATTATCTACTTCAATCTAACTGTGAGAAAAACCAAGTAGCGTCTACCGCTTTTTTTCAAGATGAGCAACCATAACGGTTCCATACGTCTTGTTGCTTAAAATTGTATAATCTTGACCTGCTTTTTTTATTGGATCGACACCGAGTCCGACTCCTGTAATCACCCACAATGACTGGTGCTTTTGTGCGAGTTCATGAAATGTTTTTGAAGTTGCCGGTAAAGGATTCGTGCGGCTATCGTGAATGAATGTGAGTTCTTCTTCTTTTGCGACGCCTCCTTGATAATCCGTCAAATAGTACATGAGTGCCTTTTTGGTCATGAAGTGAAAGCTAATGATAGCGTCTCCTGATTGTAGCTGTGGACCAAAAATTGAAGTAGCATATCTCATTTCGTCCATATAACGACCTTCACCCTGATTGTTAAAATAACCTTCATTGCGGATATGTTTAATGACTTTTATTTGCGTTACCCCAATTTCAAGTAAGCCATTCATGAGCGGAAAGAACAGTACTCCCACAAGAACCGTCTTCATGAGCCGATAACGAGTGCTTGATTTGCCAATAAATTCATTTATTATTGGCGCAAGAAACAACAACATAAGTGCGAACAGAAAAATATTTAACCGATTAGAACCAAATGTCCAATAACCTTTTATTGATATAAGAAGTATAAGTACCCACGCAAGGCCAGTTGCGACTAGTATAGGGACCGCACGCCGATATTTACGTAAAATTAGCTTGCAAGAAATAAACATAGCTATAACCATAGTTGAAGATATTAAGTACCCAATGTAAGTTTTATTCACCCGACGTAACGAAAAACTACTTAAGGGCAAGAGATCTTTTTGAAAAATATCCAAACAACTTTCTATAAAATAGCGCACAAGCTCAATGCCATGCTTTCCTTGCCAGCCAAGCTCACTCCAATAACCTAACAGCCCACCGCCAATTTGAGGATAATACCCAAATACTATGTAGATTAAGGCGACGACAGCTATCAATAAAAGGCGCACTATCGTTATTTTTTTGTCTTTATCTTTTAATTTCCCTTTAAATTCGATGTATCCAGCAATGGCAAGCCCGGCAATGAATATGTTTGCCGCAAGAGACATAAATAATCCAAATAGTGCAATAAAACTAGTCTTATACGTGAGTACCTTGTGGCGCCGAAATTGGTCATAACAATACAATAGAATGATTATGGCAAATATGTCGATGACGTAGGGCTTATTTTCTATGGAATACTGGATAACTCCTGGAACGACCATAATCAGAACTGATTGTATCTTTGCTATTTGTCGCCCAAAATATCGCGACATGACATAGTACGTAACAAACGGCAGTAAAAGACTGACAGCAATAACAATAAGTCGTTGCGTTATTTCATTATTCGAGATAACGGTCATCATTTTGGTAAGTAAAAAGAAGAGTGGAGAGATTGGCGCTGACCCGTTATCGGGGTCAATGAACTTCCAGTTGCTTATTTGGTAGGCTCGCCAAACTTCATCAAACCAGAGTGGTCGCGACATATTCACAGCTATATAGAGTAGGTACAATCCACTAGCTATGCGAGTAACGAGAGGTGCATCTAAAAAGTATTTTTTAGCTCGTTGCATGATTCCAATCGTATCATAGGCGAACAATTTACTTGACTTTAAAGGGGCTTAAAATTTAATTCGATTACGTGATTACCGGGTGAAAGCATAGTAGAAATAAAAGGGCCGAACGAGTTTTTTCGAATTGGGTCATATGTCTCAAGTTTTGCCTTAACTCCATCGACTTTCAGCGTCCTGCCCGGTGCTGCAAATTCGCTAAGCACTATACGTGTATCGTTGGATACACCAATACGTATAGTCGATGTATTATTACCAATTTGAATGATTTCGTATGGAATTTGATTTAATATACCGACTGAGTCGACTGACATAACTTTATGATAATAAGTTCGCCTCTCGTATAACTTTACTTTCCCATCAGTCATTAATAACGGTAGGTTTAGTTTTTGTTTTGACACCACATAACGAACACTCATTGCATCTGCATACTTACTGTCTACTGGGTCGAACGACACACCGACATCTCTTTTGTTGTGTTCGATAAAATCTAGATATGGTTTATAGATTGTTGCACCATAGCCAGTTACTGTTTGGATGTCATACACATCGCCGATATTTTGCGGAAGAGCCCCGTCCATAATAAACGTTCTGTAGCCTTCTTTACTTTTTGACTCAAGGTAATCGACAATAGGAGTTCGCGCATAAACACGCTCCGGTAGCGCACTTTGCTTTGGCCGCATAGAATAAATATATATATTCAGGTGTGCGGTTAGGACAGTGGCAATCATAACAAACACCGGAGCATAACGAGCATAGGATTTCTTCCATCTAGATAAAATCATTACTACCGCAATACAAAGAAAGGTAGCTACTACCTGAAATTTGTAAAATCGATTAATTGAAGTACTAGGAATTAAGAAAAAGTACACTGCCTGCAAAAGCGTGACGAGCACGAGCGCACCATTTATCATGGTGCGTTTTGGTCCACTCCATGAAATTTTTTTCTGAAGGATAGTATTAAGGATAAATACATAAATCAGCACTAATGAAAAATGAAATAAAATGGTATATCTACTCATTTGCCTCACGGTATTGCCGAGCATCGGAACGAAATAGAGAAGACTAGCGACAAATGTCCGATATCCAAATGACACAATCAGCCCGAAGAGTCCAATAATACCTATCGCACAAAAAACTTTTTTTTCGCTCGTATTTAATGGCCCAAGAATTCGAATATCTTCTTGCCTCTTTAAAACATACAGTACCCCCAATATTATTAAGCTCATGAGGGGTAATAACCCAATATAGAAGGAGTTGTTCTCTGGTAGGAATCCTGGCTCAAGAAAGTTACCTAAATCAGAGGGTTCGACAATAAAATCTTTCACAAAACTTTTTAGCGAAGGCTTTTCGTCTCGTACATGATATCCATCCCCATAAAGTCTGTATGCGTCTCCTAACCACTTATAGCTCGAGTATACCTGTGCGCCTCCAATGAGTATGAGGGCTATAATAGTTGTCGAAATTGCGGTTGTTATTTTTTTTCTTGGAACTGAGCTCTTTATAAGCAACCATGCGCTTATTCCGCCTACAATAATCATTGTGTGAATAAACGGTTGAAGATGACCACTTAAAATAATCAGTCCGCTAGCAATGCCACTGATTGCGCCATATAGAATCGTTTGTTTATCTAGAACAGCCCTAATAAATGCACCGATAACGAACGGGATCCACGTCAACCCGTAGTAGATACAGATTTGCGCTGGAGTTCTTGCAACGACGGGACCAAATGCAGCATAAGTTATTCCTGCAATTAATGCGTATGATCGTCTGAGGTGAAATCGACGAACAAGCCAGTACATGCCTGCGATTGCGATGAAGCCATGAACAACAACAAGCAGTTCAAGCGCATGACGCGTTATGCCACTTGAGGAACCAAACGACCAAATCCAAAGAATATTGAGTGGATACAAGACTCCGGGTTGTGTTTCTCCAATAAAGGATTTACCCCCTAGTACGTTCGCATCCCAGAGAGCGTAATCTCCGGTATGAAAACTGGATGACATTTTCTGATACCAAGGATAAAATTGGTCTACATTGTCTAGCCCGCTATAGACAGTCCTTGTTCCACTGATGATAGGCCAGTAGACAATTACGGTCACTAATACGAGTGCGATAATCACTGCAAGAGAAATAACGAATCGTTTTTTCATCAAAGCTTTTATATATAACTGTGGCTTCGTGGCAAATTTTTGCTTTATCATATGTCTACATTTATTCTATTGGTTCTGGAAAGAAAAGCAAAACTAGTCTAAGTACGATCTTTTATCTCCTTCGCTTTGATAGGTCAGGAGGAGAAAGTATACTAGAAGAATGAAAAGACTACAGACAAAAAACCAAAGACGTCTCATGCAGGCGCTTGCTTCTTTAGAAGATATCGAAAATAAATTCCACCACGCTAATCACATGCATAAATACATGGAGAAAGAGTATAAAAAAGAGCATCACTTGCGAAAGCATTTTGAAACTCAATTCGCACCGGGACATTTCTATTCTCCGTACCCTGACTTAAAAGAAATGAAACGTCGTGAAAAGCAGATATTTGACCGTTCAAAACGCGCTATACCGGGCATAGACCTTCGAGAGACTGAGCAACTAACATTGCTTGAAAAACTTGCTCGACACTATAAAAAGCTACCCTACCAACATAAGAAAAAAAGCGCAGGATACTCATATAAACTCGATCATCATGCCTATGCACATACTGATGCGATTGTGCTTTTTTGTATGTTACTAGAATTACAGCCTAAGAAAATCGTGGAAATAGGCTCGGGCTATTCGTCAGCACTCATGACAGACGTCAAAAAACACTTTCTGCAAAAACTTGAGATTACCTGCGTCGAACCATACCCACAGCTCTTGCACGATTTGACTAAAGATGCGCCAAAAGAAAGTTTCACACTTATCGATAAGCCTCTTTGGGAAACCCCTGATAAGGTATTTACTTCATTAAACGACGGCGATATCCTGTTTATAGACTCTACCCATGTTTCAAAAGCAGGAAGCGACGTAAACCAAATCTTTTTTGAAATCCTACCAAAACTAAAACCTGGCGTCATCATTCATATTCACGATATCTTTTATCCATTTGAGTATCCCTATGAGTGGATAAAAGAAACACGTGCATGGACAGAAGATTATATTGTCCGTGCATTCTTACACAATAATGACGCTTACGATATCCTTCTGTTCAATAACTTCTTAAATATTCACCACTCAAAAGAGCTTGAAAAATACATGCCCCTAGCCTCAAAAAATTCTGGAGGTAGTTTGTGGCTACGAAAAACAAAGTAGCAAAACGGAACCCTCCGAAAGTATCCCGCATGAAACCGCTCGTCAGTGTGGTTGTACTGAACTGGAATGGTAAAAGATTTGTCGATCCATTTCTGAACGCCTACTACCAAACCGTATACCCGTCAAATCGTCTTGAGCTGGTGTTTATTGACAACAATTCAACTGATGAATCTGTTGCATATGCGAAGAAAAAAGTACGAAAAAGCTGGAAAACGGTATTTGTTCAAAATGATAACAACTACGGATATGCAGGGGGTAACAATAAAGGCATTCCACATACTTCTGGCGACTACATTTTAATCGTCAATAATGATTTAGAACTGGCGCCGCAATTGATAAGTGAGCTCGTTTCAACTGCTCAAAAAACTGATGCTGATGCGGTTGTTCCTAAGCTAATGTTTAAAAATAAACCAGGATACATTAATAATGCTGGGTCCATCTTGGAGTCGGATCAAGCTTGGCCCGTGCGAGAACGTGGCTATGATCAGAAAGACGAGGGACAATTTGATAAAACCGAAGAAGTAACCGCTGTTTGTGGTGCCTGCGTCTTGTTTAAGCGATCTTTCTTGCAGGATGTAGGTTTGTTTGATGCAAAGTTCTTCATGTATTTCGAAGATAGTGATTTATCATGGCGCGGGCAACGAGCGGGCAAGCTTTTTTATTATGAACCTAAAGCCGTTGCTTACCATGTGCATACTGGTAGTAGCAAAGAAGGATCCCCGCTCTTTAATTTCTATGTAGGGCGAAACCGGGTGCTCATAATGGCAAAGAACGCTCAACTTAAACTGTTTTTTAAAGTACTCGGTAACACGTTGTACTGGCATTTAGTGTTTCGCATCTGGTCACTATTAAAATCTGCGATTACTAGAAACGGCAGAAAACATGCAGTCGTCGAATTTTGGCGTAGTCAAAAAATGTTATGGTCGCTTTTTTCACAACTTCCTCGCGCTTTTGCCAAGCGATGGCATATAATTAAAGAAGAAACTTTATGAAGAATAAAATTGGAATCTACAATCCGTATTTGGAAACAAAAGGTGGTGGAGAAAAAGTATGTTTGGCGCTTGCTGAATATTTTGCCAATGAAAAAAAGAATACAGACGTTCGATTGGTAACTCACGGCCCTGTCGACATAGACGATCTCGGCAGGTATTTTAACTTTGATTTGTCGCGAGTAAAAGTAGATATCGTTAACGCCGACTCAATTGTGTCAAAGATCGTTCATAGATTGCCGCTCCCTGGGGGCGTAAAAAATATATTTTTTGAAGCAGCTCAAGTTAAAAAAATGCGTGAGCAAAATTATGATCTTTTTATCAACAATTGTTACCAAAGCAACCTTCCGAATGTAGGTAAGCAAGGCATCTATATGTGCATGTTCCCGCAAAAAATATTCGGTGAGAGCAATGGAGTCCACATCGTAAAACGTGCTTACAAATTTGTACTAAACAACGCCTATAAATATATAGTCGGACGCGGTAAGCATCCCGTCTATAGCTACGACGTTATTACCGCTAACTCAAAGTACACTCAAGGATACATCGAACGCTATTGGGGCATACATAATAGTGAGCTCCTTTATCCGATTTGCGAAGACATGCTTGCGGACAATGTAAAGAAGAGAAAAGTCATTCTGAATGTTGGTCGTTTTTTCGGCAAAAATCATCATGCACACCATAAGCGACAAGATGCAGTTCTAGAATCTTTCATTGCAAGTAAGGACTTAATCGAAGACGGATGGGAGCTCCATTTAGCAGGGAGTGTTGCGAATGATGTCGACTCACTTTCATATGTACTACAACTCATGGCAAGTGCGTCTAAATATCCTGTAGAATTTCATTTAAACTGTCCTTTCCCTGAGATAAAACGACTTTTTAATGAGGCCGCTATCTACTGTCACGCAACTGGCTTTGGCACCGACCAAGAACGTTTTCCAGAAAAACAAGAACATTTTGGTATTGTTACCGTTGAAGCGATGTCAGCAAAAGCTACGCCGGTTGTTTTTAATTCTGCCGGACAAAAAGAAATTATCAAGGAAGAAGCAAATGGATTTCTATGGAGCAACGCCGAGGAATTGACCGAAAAGCTCGCGGAGGCTGCAGCACACCCCATAAATGCGAAACGACTTCGTAAAGATTCACACAAGTACTCAAAAGGTGCTTTCCAAAAACGACTCGCTGAAATTACTTCACAGCTCTCTTGATTTCTTTCCCAAAAGTTAATTATCGAAAGAATTAATACTAACTACTTGTCAGATTTTTCTTTTCTGCCATTTTTGAGATTATGCCGAAACGTATATACCGAAGATATAATTTTCCAGCTCTTAGAGTTGTAAATCTCTTCAATTCGTTCATTTGCGGTAGTGAGCTGTCCTTTTAGGCTTTCGATAGTATTTACGTAATCAGCAACCCTGTCTTGCTCACCACGAGCACTGTAATGCTCCGAGAGTGCGCCGATGCTCTTCACTTCAAGGTTATCTATAGAATTATCAGAACAAATAACCATAAAATACAGCGCTTTTTCTTTGGTAAGTGGGGCGAGATTTTGTAATTCTAACGAGTTTAATGCACCCGCTTTTCCAGCATCTTCTTGCTTCATAGTTGCTGCCATCATCCAAGTGTATTGGTAGCTCATTTTTTGATTTTTGAAATAAGCAGCAAGTTCATTCTGTAACTCTTCTTCTTCGAACTCATGAAGGTGGAAGTGGTTTCCCTCAGGAAATTCTGGATCATTCGGTGTCGAGACAATAGCAAAACCATCCGGTTTTAACACGCGCTTTATTTCTCGCAGAAACTTCCGGTAGTTCTCAATATGTTCAATTGTTTCAAATGTAACCACAACATCAACAGATGCGTCTTTAAGCGGTATTTCTTCTGCACTGCCAAGTTTAAATTCAATATTTTTCCTACCATAATTCCGCGTAGCATAGTCGACAGAGTCTTGATCAATCTCAACGCCAATCACTTTCTGGGCGCTCTCGGCCATTATGTATGATCCATAGCCCGAACCACTCGCAATATCGAGCACGACTTTATCTTTCAATAAATGCGCAATACTCTCGTAGCGGGTAATATGCTCACCATACACAAGTGCGCCTGCATGGAACGCGGGCACCATTCGCTCGCCCTGTTCGTCAATATTCTTATCGTTAACTTCTTTTAGCATTTATTTGTACCTCGTGGTTTGGCATCGCGATCGCTGTCGTCACCATGTCCTTATCAATTTTAAACGATGCAGCCTCGTCCCACCAATCATAGAATTCAATTCCGGCGCTATCTGCTACAGCAACAGTCACTACATTTTCACCGTTCGTAAAAATATTTGGAATTTTCCATGTTACGGTTGCTGATTGTCCTTTTTCATATGAGCCCGTGCGGATTTTCTTCCATCTTGTGTTGGTCTCGAAGATTTTAGCACCAATCGGCGTGAAAATCGACATGCCAAATATCGGCTCATCAGTCTGCTCACGTACAGCATGTTTAATCTGTATGACCACCTGTTCCTCACTTGCTTTAATAGTAACGCTCTTCACTTCGATACGCTTAGAGCCCCACCGTTTTGTCTCATCAACTTTATCACTTGAGGTTGAAGTAGATTTTTCAAGAAATAGTCTTGTGTATTTTTGGGCTACTTTTTCTGCTTTGCCTTCTGCGATAATCTCTCCGCCTTCAATAAGTACCGCGCGATCACAATATTCACGTACGGCTTGCATATCGTGAGACACAAACACGACCGTCTGCTTCTCTTTCTTCAGCTTCTTGAAGTAGTCAAAACATTTCTTTTGAAAATTTGCATCGCCTACGGCAAGCACTTCATCTAGAAGTAAGATTTGAGATTTTGCCTGAATTGCTATGGCAAATGCAAGGCGCACTTGCATGCCACTAGAGTAGTTTTTGAGCTTCTGATCCATGAATCGCTTCAGTTCAGCGAACTTCACGATATCGTCATACATTGCTGCCATTTCTTTTCTATTGAAACCGAGCAGGGCACCATTCAAAAATACGTTCTCGCGTCCGGTTAGTTCTGGGTTAAAACCCACCCCGAGTTCAATAAACGGCGTCAACTTGCCATTGACCGTTACAGTACCTTTGTCTGGAGTATATATGCCGGCAAGCAGCTTAAGCATCGTGCTTTTACCTGATCCATTTCGTCCGACAATACCAAAGAATTCACCCTGCTTTACATCGAAGGAAATACCTTTAAGCGCAATTTGCTTTTCGTAAGTATTGCGCTTGAAAGGACTCGTAATGATGCTTTTTACGGATGACCGTTTCTCATGTGGCAGTCGGAACGACTTGGTGACAGACTTAACCTGTATCGCATACTTATCGCTCATTTAAATGTTCTCCGCAAAATAACGAGATTCACGTTTAAAAAACCAAATACCAAACGCCAAAAGGACCGCAATAAGCACTAGTGGAATGAACACTGCCCAACCGGAGCTAAACACGTCTCGAATCGTTAATGTATCACTCGTAACGAACGAGTTTCTAGTACCCTGAATGGCTTGCGCGACAGGATTAGAATAGACCAGTTTAAGCACAGTAGGATTTTTGATTAAGCTTTCGCTATGTGTAATTGGGTAGAGTATAGGTGTCGCATAAAACCCTGCTTGCAGGACAACCTCCCAGATGTACGAGACATCACGATATTTTACAAATAACGATGACAAAATGAGCGAGATTCCAAGACCGAATATATACAGTTCAAGAATATACAACGGAAGCATCCAGCTTGTGGAAAGCAAATTCATGTGACTCATCAAGGCGATAACCAGCACCACAATCAGGTTTAGCCCTAGGTTTATTAATCCTGCGATACTTGCCGAGATGATAATCAGCCAGCGGGGAATCTTAATTTTTCGAATTAAATCTCCCCTATTGACGATTGATCCAAGGCTTTGTTGGGTAATTTCAGAAAAAAAGTTCCACATGACGATCCCGATAAGCAAGAAGATAGGGTAGTTCTCGACTGATTTACCGACACTAAATACTCGGGTAAAAACGGTGTATAAAATCGCAAACATAAAGAGTGGCCTGAGCAAAGACCACGCATAACCAAGAATAGAGCCTTGGTAGCGTAACTTAAAGTCTGTACGTACCAACTCGCTCAATAGTGCACGGTTCTGCTTATTGAAAAACTGCATCATGATGTTTATCTAGTATCATTATAGATGAGATACCATGCAACACCAACCAGAGATAGCAGTCATCGTACTAAATTGGAACGGTACCACCGATACCCTTCGGTGTCTTGAAGCGCTCAAAAACCAGACTACATCGCATGACGTTGTTTTAGTCGATAATGCATCGGCAGACCGCGAAGCGTTACTTGCTCAGATTGATTCATCACGTATCACGGTGCTGAAAAATGAAAAGAACCTTGGTTTTGCTGGAGGCGTTAACACTGGTATTCGTTACGCACTCGAACATTCCTATGTATTTATCGCACTTATCAACAACGACGCTGAACCAGAGCGTACATGGCTTGAACATCTTTATAAATCTATGCGTGAAAATGAAAAAGTCGGCGTTGCAACCGGCAAGCTCCTTAGGCGGAACGGTACCATTGACAGTGCAGGCGAGATTTACACCTCGTGGGGCCTTGCTTATCCACTCGGTCGTGACGAGCAAGATACGGGGCAGTATGACACGCAAGATACCGTGTTTGGTGCCACTGGCGGGGCGAGTATGTACCGCGCAGAGATGTTCCGCCAGGTTGGATTATTTGATGAAGACTTTTTTGCTTACTATGAAGATGTCGATCTGAGTTTCAGGGCACGACTGGCTGGCTGGAATATTATCAGAAATCCAAAAGCGGTGGCTATCCATACCGTTGGAGCTTCAAGTGGACGCGTAAAAGATTTTACGACGTATCAAACACTAAAGAATCTTCCATGGCTTTACATTAAAAACCTACCATTATCTCTTTTTCCGCACGTTTTACCCCGCTTTGCCCTTGCCCACCTATCTTTTATCGCGAGTGCATTAGCAGGCGGTAAATTTGTCGCAGTTAGCAAGGCACTGTTTTGGGCTTTTATGAAGCTCCCGAAAAAACTTATACAGCGACACGCCATTCAACGGAACCGACTGCTCATAACTGCGCAAGTCAAACAGCTCCTTGTCTATGATTTACCACCTCATGCCACCCGGCTACGGTCGCTTCGTCGCGCGTTGACGTTTGGTCGACGCTGACGGCATAAGCTGGTCGCTCAGCACAAGACCACACAGAAGCCAAAATGTATACGCCACCGCCTCATTCATCCAGGCGTGTACGAAAAGCCCTGCGATAGAAATACCTATCAAGCTAGCAAGTAGCGGTAGTGCGTATTTATCTTTTGATGTGCTCAATAATTTACCAACGCGAATCAGAATGAAAACCAGTAAAGCAAATCCAAAAATGCCCGTTTCTAAAAGCGCTTGCAAGTAACTGTTTTCGTTGATGATTGCAAGCCCGCCGGTGTTTTTTACCGATACGGGACCGGCTGCACCCACGCCGTAACCCAATGGTTTATTCTGAGCCAGTTCAAGCGAGTCTTTTAGCACGTCTACCCGAAGTGAGTTTGAGGTGGCTGAATTTTTTTCGCCAATATGAAAAATTGTGGTTTGGACAAAATCTGAATTTCGTATAACTATGAACACGGCAAATAAAATAATGAGTAGTCCGGCAACCATCTTTTGAAATTTTCTAGAACGAAACAGCGCACTCCCCTGCTCTTTTCTATACTTGTAAAGTATTACTAAGAAAGCCCCTGTAAGTCCGATAGCCGCACTGCGTGAATACGTCAGAGCTAGGCAAAGGAGCAAGATTGCGCACCCAGCAATTATTTTCTGTTTACTACCCTGCCCTAGCTTGTTTTTTTGAAGCACTAAAGAGCTTGCAAGCAAGGAGAGGGGTAATATGAGATAAATGCCGAGCGAATTTGGATCTTTTAAGGTAGCAAATGCCCGCTCATTTGTCTCTGTTTGGTCATTGATATAAAATGCCGGTGGCGTACCAGTTGCACGGTTATAACCAAAAGAGCTGAGTACTCCATTGCCTAAAGCTGCGACTTGCACGATGCCGAGCATCGCAACGCCCATCGCAACTACAACCGCCCACCGCATAAGCCACGCTTTATCAGCATCCCCAAGTTTGCGCGCTGCCAATACGCCAATGAAGAATGCGGTAAAGAGCCGTGCATCATACACCAGCCCAAGTAAGCGAGCTTGAGTGGTGTTATGAAAAAGTGCTGTATAGAGGAGCAAGAGCGAGAGATACGCGAGTACCCAGTACACGGTTGTGTTTTTGAGCAGTGGCTTTAGTGTTTTGTCTTTCAGCGCGTCAAAGAGAAATAACAGAAATATACCGAACACCGCCACGTCTTTCCATACTTTCGCGATGTCTAATACGTCAAAAGCAGAGCCAAGCCAGTTGGACATAAAGACGTGGAGTGGCATGTATATCAAAATGCCCACGATGATCCACCGCACGAATCGCTTACTTATCACTTCGCTCTTCATATTAGTTCTAGTGTACCGCGACATGTGTAAGACTTGCTATTCGTCTTTGCCTGGAATTAAAGAGGCGGTCACTGAAATTAAACATATAGTTAGCCCAAGGAGGTTATAAAAAATTGCCGATTGGCCTGTGCTCACGAGTAACGTTGTGCTTTGTGTATTTTCTGCCGAAATGTCCGTTGAGGTACCCAAAACTGCTCCGCCACTTTCAGTTATGAGCGTACTTTCATTCCCAGCGACCGTTTCTTCACTTACGATACCCTTTGTACCTTCAATTTCATTGTCATCCCCTTCGCCATTCTGATTAGTATCCTGTTCTGTGGTTTCAGATTCTTCGTTAGTAGATTCGTCATCCCCAGTTTCTTCGTCTAAAGGCACGGGGATGTTCACTTCTAAATCACACGCATCATCGATACCATCTTCATCGGCGTCGATAACAAGATTTGTGACTGTAGGACAACTATCTTCTTCATTTTCTATCTCGTCTCCGTCAAAATCTTCACCACTACCCCCGATCATTAGAGATTCGTAGGACTCAATATTTTCGCCTCCTTCATCTATACCGACCACATACAGCTCGTGATATCCGGCCGGCAAGTTATCAGGAATCTCTAACTGCACGTCTACCACCCCTTCTGAGTCGGCTTGAAAGCTACCTAAACTTACTGGCTCCGAGTGTATGGTGAACTCTACCGTTGAATATGGGAGAAGTTGCTCTAAATGAACAGTCGGCGAACGATATGCAGTCAAATCAGTAATCATTTCTTTGAATGTCGCCCGAAGTTGTTGCTCACTGTTAGGATCGTTCAACGCTTCTACGAAACTTCTCGCACTTAATCCAAAATACTCTTCTGATAGGGGTACCTCCGTTTGTAGTGGGTTGGGGTTTTCTGCATTTAAGTTTGAGGTCTGGCGTAGTATTTCATCACTGAATATTTCGTGCCCTCGCTGATTAGGATGAAAAGATTCAGAGCCTATACAGTTCCTGAGTACACAAAGCCCGTAGCTATATGGAACTCCTTCTGCACCAAATAACGGCAATCCCCTGTCATTCCCTGCTGTTACCCCGTTAAAGGCAATCGTCTCATCAGAAGCACCACTACAAAGATTCTTGCCGCTAAGGCTGTTTTCAATATCTACATACGTAACACCCGCACTTGAAGCAGCAGACGCAATTACTTGATTGAAATATGAAACGGCGCTGTGCACAAATCTTACTTCATCTTCATTTAGCTGTACGTTTATGCCGCAACGTACCATAGGATAGGTGACGAATTGCGGATAGCCAACTACGTAAATGCGGGCATCTGGTGCATCGATTTTTAAACGCTTA
>DAOLHH010000019.1:0-16252 GCA_035329185.1 Candidatus Saccharimonadota bacterium
CGTCAGGGTAAGCCGTAACATTCCAACCCTGCTCATAAGTAGGTTCAGAAACTTTTACATCGGCACCGACCTCAAGATGAAGCGTCGTAGTACTCTCTGGGTAAAGATATATAACGGGTTTTCCGCATTCTCCTCCGGCTGAATATTTTGTCGAGGTCAAAATTGGTCTATAGCCAAGCTCACTGCGAAATAGTATGACTCCCTTGTCATCGAGAAATTTTTGCATTGATGTAGCTTTTTTATCCTCATCGCTCCATATGGTATTTTCATAAATTGTCTTAAACGGTTCGCTGCTTGTATCTTTGAAGGTCAGCACTGTGGTTGAACCCGCTGATCCTATCTCGACAAGCTGATCAAAATATTTTTTATCTAAAACGTTTACTGATTCGACCAATCCACAACCACCAGCAATGGTTTCCCATCTATAAGTATCGGTTGATTCTGAGCCGTCTTTCCATTTAATGGTCACTGAATTATCGTCATTTAGCATGGAGAAGTCATACCGAAAAGGCACATACATACCGGTGCGCAACTTCAGATATATGGTGAGCTGCTTAACCCCTTCAGAGGTTCCGTGCGTGGTAGTACTTTCATATATTTTTCCGTAATCTGAACTGGCTACTTCTGACATAGCTAGATCATTTAGTGAAGCATCGTCATAATATGATGCTCGGCCAATTTTCTTTATAGTTGCACCGCCGTAGCTAAGCTTCTCTGGAACTTGCAGTTCCTTGAACGACAATTCTGTATCTTCTTTGACGTTACTCAGAAACGTTGGCCCATAATATAATCCCTTGTCATTAGTGTACGAATCTTTTGTAAGAAGCGTAAATTCATTACCGTCGACTAGAAAAACATACCCTATCCCAGCTATGTCCCCAACGATAACGTCTTTGTTCTCGTAGCTACCTACTTTGAAAAAAACAACCTCTTTTTGAGCTTCTTCAAATGTCACTTGATCAAAATTCGTCAACCATCCTGCCAGAGAATCATGATCGTAAATGTCCTGATACGGAAGTTGCTGCGGACTTTCGAGCCATTGAATACCCTCGATGGTTTTGGTTGGTGTCGTCTCTTCCACCTCTATTTCCTCGGGCGCTGTTGTATCGGCGGCATTTTCCGTATCAGGTGCAACAACTTCTTGTGACTGCTCAGACACTACTTCGTCTTTCTGCGCCAAGTAATACATAGCTCCACCAACAGCAGATAGTCCTACAATGATAATTAATGCAATGATCGCTCGTCTTGAAAGTCGTTTAGGCTGCTTTTTTTGACTTCCGTTGATTGGCGAATCGTTTATGTTCGCGGGCAATATCTGCGGGTTATCATCTCCAGAATCCTGACTATTCGTCTCCTCTGAAGTAGTCGAGAGAGGTTCCTGAGGCTCAGTTTCAATCGTTTCTGTTAGTATCTCTTCTTCGTTACTGCTTTTGTCAGATACTTGATTATCATCTGCCATCGCGTCATCTCCAGATTGTTGTAGTCCATTTTTCTCGTCATCATCCATTTTATAAACACCTCACGCTTATTTAAGTTCATGATACGTCATTTTGTACTCAGCGAAAATAACAAACCGCCTTTTTCACTAACGAGTTCGTTTTCAAAATCTTGAAATAAGCTTTTTAAAACATCATTCGCTTGCGAAGTTCTCTGTAATATAGGTTTTGAGCCCTTAGATACGATGTAGCTTGGAACTATCGTAATTCTGTCCTCGTAAAACTCGCCATGCAGCAATATCGCTTCTGAGTCACCTATATCTTTATCGGCAAACCAGCCCAATGAATACGCTATCACTCTATTCTTATAAGCAATAAGAGGCTGGGGTGGCTCGTAGGAATCACTGAGTCGGACTACGATGTCTGCTCCTGCATCAATCCACTGTTCGGCGAGCTTCTGCCACTCTTCTCGATTTAAATGAGTTCCCTGTAAATAAATGATGCTGTCATCCTGGGGCACAACCAGATCTTTTTCGGATTTTGTCATAATGTTTATTGCGGGATTATCATTGCTTAAATGTAGATACTTCGCCGATGAAATAGATTCATTCTGCCACCCTCCTAAATGCACAGCATCAGTCCCCCATAGTACTCGATTCCCTAGCTCTGAAAAATACTGCTCATTTACTAGATTGTGCGAAGAAGCTATCGTAAAACTTTTGAAAGTCTCGTGAGTCTTTTTCTTGCCCGTTTCATACCACCCAAACATATGTGTGGTACCTTCGGCAAAGTAATCGTTAGTCAATTCCGTTGAATTGGTATGATTCTGGAGTACAAATGAATCAGTGCCACTTAATCCTGCCCAACGTAATGCGCCGAATAAAATTTGTGGTTCACCTACTTCTGCACGCTGATCTTTTACCGATGCCTCGTCCCTCTCTTCAAGCATTCTAAGCGTAGTTCGATCATGAAGCTCTGATAATTGGTACGGTTGATAATGCGAGAAGTCCGCAGAAGCGATAAGAAGACAGTCTTGGCAAGCGGTATGGAGTTTGCTTAATAACAGTTCTAACTTATCTTGATAGTCTTCAGATTTTACGATTACTGGCAAAATTGCTTGCCCGGGAAACGTACGAGCAATATCAGGTAGAATAGTTTTTACTCCATGTTCGCTGTCAAAAGTTGCTTCATTATCAGTTGCGCCTAATTGTTTTACAAGCTCATAGAGTTGTTCGTCTATCGGTATTATTCCGAACTTAGTGGTGAAGTTGTCAGGTCTCGTCTGCAGAATAGAATCACCCATATCATAATGATTTGGAGATAAAAGTATGATACGACGACCCTTGGCACGATCTTTTATACTATCAAATACCACTGACCGCTGTTTAGCGACCAGGTCGTGGTGGGGCACTATAAGCGTAGAAATATAGGGCTGGGCATTACTCACCTTTTCACGAGAGATAACCAGCCACAACGACCATATCAGCACAATACTTATGAGAATAAATACAAAATACTTGTGCTTATTAATACACACCCTAACGATAGCTACCATTCGCCTACACGCTGACATGCCAATGGTTCTCGATACCAACATATTTATCTAGCACTGGATTTAAGAGTTTCATAAGAATAAACAATATGGCCGAACCTATTATCATAAATACCCAATCATGTAGCTCCAAAGGTTTGACATTAAAATAGTGGGCAAAAATTGGTACATGTAACACTGCTAACTGCAAGAGGAACGAACCCAAAAGAGATATGGTGAGTAAAGGGTTTGATAGCCATTTAATACGGTAGTCCGTCCTAATATCGACGAGTCGAATAAGTTCATACACCACCATCGCAGTAAATACTGCCGAGGTTGCTGACTCAACTCCAAACCGACTTCTGTCGTACCAATAGTGCAGGAGTAGCAAGCCGGTCATAAAAAACCCAAAGAAGAAAATTTCAGTCCACACGCGCTTCGTTAATATAGATTCTTGAAAGCGACTCGGGTGTGCTCGTAGCGCATCGGATCGCGTTGGATCACTTCCGAGTGCGATAGCAGGTAGTCCATCCGTAACTATATTGATAAACAAAAGTTGCGCAGCAGTAAGTAATAAATTATTAAAGAATAATATGCCACAAACAATTGCGAGTACTTCGGCGATGTTGCATGAAATTAAGAAATTCACGAATTTACGTACATTATCAAAAATCCCTCGCCCTTCTTCTATAGCATTAATGATGGTGAGGAATCGATCGTCCAATAAAATTAAATCTGCGGCTTCTTTGCTTGCATCAGTACCAGTGATTCCCATTGCAATGCCAATATCGGCTGCTTTTATCGCTGGTGCGTCATTTACCCCGTCTCCGGTCATCGCAACTTGATGACCATTTCGTTTAAGCGCCTTAACAATGCGGATTTTATGCTCGGGACTCACCCTAGCGAAGACAGAGGTATGGTCTACGCGACGTTCAAGTTCTCGTTGTGACATTCGCTCAAGTTCCGCACCACTTAGAGCATCGCCAGTTATACCTATTTCACGCGCCACCGCTTGAGCGGTCTCACTATAGTCACCAGTAATCATGACGACACGCATGCCAGCTTCTTTTTGAACCCTGCCAATTACTTCAACAACTTCTTCTCGTGGCGGATCCATCATAGCCTGCAAGCCTACAAAAACGAGACCGCTTTCGATTTCTTTTGGTGAACCCGGCTCTGATGACATTTCTTTATACGCAAATGCGAGTATCCGCAAAGCCTTACTCGCGAGTTCGTTATTTTTATCCAGAATGAGTTGTTTATCTTTTGGTGAAATTTTAGAAACCTTGCCCTCTTTGGTAAGGATGTGTGTGGCTCGTTCAAGCGTGGCTTCGACGGAGCCTTTCGAGGCTACAAGAAAATGTTTTTTGTCTACTTTATGTACCGTACTCATGAATTTTCTCTCGCTCGTGAACGGAACTTCATTGATTCGGGGATAGTTTTTATTGAGCTTTTCATAGTTATAGCCACCTTTATAGGCGGATACTAAGAGACTGCCTTCAGTCGGGTCACCGAGGACTGTCTCGCCTTTGAGCTGAGCATTATTACAGATCGCTCCAATAATGAGCATTCGTTCATGCGGATGCATCAATGAGACTGCACTGCCCTCTTGCTCAAAACTACCTTTTTTTTCATAGCCACTTCCACTCACTTGAATAGAATGTCCACCTGCGTACAGCTCTCTCACTGTCATTTCACCCTTTGTAAGTGTTCCCGTTTTGTCGGAACAAATCACATCAGTACTCCCGAGTGCTTCAACCGCACTTAATTTACGTACTAACGCATGCTTACTTGCCATGCGACGGGCACCTAGAGCTAAACTAATTCGTACGACAAATGCCAGCCCTTCTGGTATCGCAGCGACCGCTAACGCCACCGCTGCGGTAAAGGCAAATATCATACGTTGCAAAAAATCTTTATCGCGTGATTCATCGACAAATAGAAGTACAATCACAAATACGAAACCACAGATAACAAGTACCAGCATACCGAGCTTTTTTCCTAACTCATCTAATTTTCGTTGCATCGGCGTAGGCTCTGTCTCAACATCACTCACAAGCCTCGCAATCTTGCCAAGTTCTGTACGTTGTCCAGTTTCTACAACAATCGCCTCAGCTGTACCCTGTGTCACGAATGTCCCCGCAAAAACCATATTTTTCTGGTCTCCAATACCCACCTGTCCGTGCAGTACACCATCCTGTTTTTGTACCGGAAGGCTTTCTCCAGTAAGACTAGACTCGTTTACTTGTAGATTACGCGCTTGCATAATTCGCGCATCAGCTGGTATTTTCACGCCTTCATCAAGCAGGATTACGTCGCCAGGCACGAGTTCAACTGCATCAATTTCAATAATTCGCCCGTCGCGTCGCACTTTAGCTCGTTGACTCACGAGACCCCTCAGTGCCTCTACCGTCTTCTCTGCTTTATATTCATTAAAGAACCCAATGACTGCGATTGCGAAGACGATAGCGAGAATAAGCAATGCTTCTTGAGCTCCGTTTTCTTCTTCATGATTTGATTCCGTACAATTTTGCTTATTTTCGCATTGGGCAATCGTTTCAGTCTCTGGCGAAACGCTGTTTCGCTTGCCAAGCTCACTAACACCCCAAGACACCAGTGCAGCGACAAGCAAAATAATAATAAGCACATCTTTGAACTGACTTATAAAGAGAACGAATGGATTTATACTTTTTTCACTTTGCAGTTTGTTTAAACCACTGCGAGCGAGCCTCTGCTTTGCATGTATCGCACTAAGCCCGTGTTGCAGTGAAACTGCTTGCTCGTTACAAATTTCGATGTTTTCTTTTTGATACCAATTCGCCATGCGACTAAACTACTCCTCCATATCTTTCTTATGGTATAGTGAAGCATAAGCATAAGCAATTAATTTAGTGGATGGGTGCGGGTGAAATTAATCAACTTATTGGCAACAACGAGTGATGACATCGAACATACGATAAATGTTTTTAGCCTTAGAAGTGTCCTCATTGCTTCGTTCCTGCTCATCGTATTGGTACTTATCTCATCTCAAGTAATTAAAAATAAGAAACGCAAGAACTTAAAGAAACCACTGTTCATCGCCATCGTATTAGCTATTAGCATTCCCTCATTGCTTATGACTGGATCAACTATTTATGTAAATACTATTTCTGATTCTAAAGGGCCTGTTCATTGGCACGCAGATATCGAATTCTGGGTCTGCGGGCAAGAAATAGAGCTCAGAGATCCTTACGAATTCTTAAGTAATAAAATCGGCACATCAACGTATCATGAACATGACGATAAACGCATACATCTTGAAGGTGTTGTAATCGATCGCGAACGAGATGCTTCACTTGAAAAATTTATGCGCGTAACCGGTGGGGCTATCGCCAGCAACAAGCTCATCATTCCTACAGAACCAACACTTTTTGAAGATGACATAGACGGCGATACATCCAAAGGAAACCCAACCGTCGTCCAATCATTTGCAAGCCTAGACGATGAGGGCCGTACCGTGCTCTCAATGACAAATGGCGACTCTTGCGGTGGTGAAGAGTTGGCTGAGGTGCAAGCATTTCTATTTAGATACAATGAAAAAGATAAAACATATCAACAAATTAAACTGTCAGAACCTGCCCAGTACGTTATTCGGGATGAACCGAATGTCCCTCCAGGAGATTGTGTTATCGTCGAGTTTGATAGTCCAAAATCACGAACCGATAAATTATGTCAACAATACGGTGTTAAAGATGAGCTTCGTTGTACCGAATTTGGTGTAAAGACTTTTGACCCTCGCGTGTGTACACTCAAAGAATCATTCGACGACACACTTCAAACTGAAACAATTCTGCCAACAGCGAATCAGGAGGCGCTCTAGTTATGCTTGATCTCCCTACACTTGGACTCGTCATAGGTTCAGCCGCAATCGATTCTATTAACCCATGTGCTATTGGCGTGCTCATACTCATGGTCTCTGTGGTGCTCGGTCAAGGAGGCAGTCCAAAACGGCTACTTAAAGTTGGCCTTGCGTATATTTTTGCAATTTTCTTCACCTATCTCATTGCTGGACTTGGACTTGTGTACTTTTTCTCGGCAATACCTATCGTTATTGCCGAATATCTGAGTATCGCTGTCGGGCTCCTCGTCATCGTCGCAGGCGTTCTCGAGATCAAGGATTATTTCTGGTACGGCAAAGGTTTTTCACTCCAAATACCAACCAAATTTGCTCATAAGATTCACGATTGGTCCACGAAAAATCAAAGCGTTTGGGGCGTCATGTTACTTGGCGCATTTGTTGCAGCTGTTGAGCTCCCCTGCACCGGAGCACCTTACCTTGCCATCATTACGATTTTACGTATCGACTTCAATTTCATCGCGTTTGCGCTCATGGTCCTCTACAATTTCATCTTCGTTGCACCACTGCTCATAATCTTAGGAATGATTGTAGGAGGAACGAAAATTTCTTCGGTCAGCAAATGGAAAGAAGAGTCCAAAGGCACGATGCGTTTATTCATGGGGCTTCTGCTCGTTGGCCTTGGGTGGATACTCATTCTCATCGCAAACGGAACAATAAATTTTGGTTAATACTATGCAACATATCGTTAAAAGAGCAGGACATAAAGAGCCGTATGATGAAAGAAAGCTTTACGCGAGTATTTTTTCTGCATGCCAATCGGTTCGAGAACCCGAGGGAAGCGCTGAACTTATTGCTGAAAAAGTTGCTCGCGATATGGCTGAATGGATTAAAACCAAATATGTTGTAACCAGTAATGATATACGTCACCAAGCAGCGTTACATCTACATGTATACCACCCTGACGCTGCTTATATGTACCTACACCATAGAGTAATTTGGTAAAAGGAGCGAAAAGCAGATGTCTTATGTAATAAAAACAAAGAAACCCGTACATACCGATTTTGATTTGATTATTATCGGCAGTGGTTCTGGCGGTGGTGTTGCAGCGCACTTAGTTGCACATAAGGGTAAAAAGGTGGCCATCATAGAGGCAGAAAATATTGGCGGTGAATGTCCAAATTATGGTTGCGTACCAACTAAAGCGCTCCTGCAGGTCGCTGAGACATACCGGACTATACAGCATGCTGCAGATTTTGGCATTAAAACGAATGGGGTGCAGGTTGATATGAAAGCGCTACAAGCATGGCGCAAAAAGGCTGTTAGAAATACCGGAACTTCTGAGGGAATCGCTACATTTGAAGCTGAAGGAATCACCGTCCTAAAAGGAAGAGCACATTTTATTGACCCGTGGACTATTGCATTAAACGAACGTCACTACTCAGCTCATCAATTCTTAATAGCAACAGGAACTCATGACTTAGTCCCGGCGATTCCGGGTTTGAAAGAATTTGGTTTTATCGGTTACCGTCAAGCGCTTGAACTCGAAGCATTCCCTAAAAAACTTTGCATTATAGGCGGTGGTGCGATAGGGTGCGAGTTTGCCCATTACTTTTCAACTTTTGGAGTACGCGTAGAAATCATGGAATTTGCACCTCGTCTTCTCGCCAAAGAAGACGCAGAAGTAGGCGAATTAATTGAAGCTGTCTTTGAACAGGATGGTATCGTCGTACATACAGACGCAAAAGTCCTCATGGTAGAGCAAAAAGGAAAGCAAAAAATCGTTAGCTATGAGCAATTTGGGCGAGTTCATAAAATAATAGTCGATGAAATTATGCTCGCAGCCGGTAAAGTCCCTAACACCGACCTTGGGCTTGAGAATGCCGGCGTGAGCTATGACCGCAAACGTGGTATTGAAGTAGATGCCTACATGCAGACAAACGTACCTCACATTTACGCTGCCGGGGATGTCGTCGGTGGCTATATGTTTACGCATGTCGCCAGTTTTCAAAGTCGTATTGCTGCCCTGAATATGCTCAGCCCACTCAAACACGCGATGGACTATCGTGCTGTTCCTCGCTGCGTATTCGTCGCTCCAGAATGTGCTTCTGTGGGCGCCACTGAAGAGGAACTGAAAGCCAAAGGTATTAAGTATCAAGTAGCGATGATACCGACCAGCATCATAGGACGTGCGAACACGACTGGACAAGACACTGGCTTTGTAAAAATTATTGCGAACAAAAAAGGCTATATATTGGGTGGTTGTATTGTGGCGCCACGAGCTGGTGAAATGATACAGGAACTCGTATTAGCTGTTCAGTGGAAACTACGCGCGTCTAAGATTGATTTTGCGATGCACGCTTATCCGACGTGGTCGCAAGCGGTGCGTATATGCGCAAGCAAAATCCACTGTCGATAACTATTTTTATTTGAATCGTAGTTTTTCGAGTGCTTTTTGGATTTGCTTCTTATCCGCAGGCGTATTGTCAGCTCGCAACAATGCTGAATGATATTGATTGCGCCTCTCGACTACCTGATTGAGTCGTTCAAATGGATGTGCTGACTCAAGTATATATGTCGTTATAGTACGAGGCCTGAACTGAATTTCAGGTTGTTCGTATCGTCTTCCCTGTGCATCAAATGTTGACGATCTCATATCAAACTCATAGACGTCATTTGGAGAAAAATGAGTCTCGAGGCGACTTTGAGACCCGTCTTCAGCACGACGCCTCAGCGCAAGTATATATTCTTCTAGAGCAATCCTTCGTAGTGTGACAATGGTACGGTTTTCAGAGTCCGATGGAGCTTGCAAACCTATAGGAACGATTTCAAGCTCACCAACATATCTGCCCCACCGCTCAAAAACGGCACTATCCATATGCCCTTGAAACACCGTGAAACCGTTGGTCGGCACTAGATCTGGTGTTTGTGCCAAAATTGATTCAAAGTGCGCTGTTGCCCGCGACAAATCTTGATTTGTTTTGTATATCATTAACCTAAGCATACGATTCAAATCGTGACTAATGCAACAAACTCAGCTATGTCACTCGCCGAAAATGAAAAAAATATGTAAAAATATTAGTACTTTTATCCAAATTGTGTAATAATGTGCTTGCAAGAGTCTTACAAAGAGTGAAGAGTATAACATATATCAGTTACGAGTCCTCGAGTAGAATGGTCGATTTGCCTGTGCAATTAATGAGGAAAGTAACAACCTAGCATGAAACTATTCATCGGCGGACTTCCGTTCGCTACGACTGATGACGAACTACAAGCTGCATTTGCACCTTTTGGTAATGTTGTCAGCGCTAAAGTCATTACTGATCGCGAAACTGGCCGCTCACGTGGTTTTGGTTTTGTCGAATATGCAGATGACGCAGAAGGTGAAGCTGCAATCAAGGGGCTCGACAACAAAGAGCTCAGTGGTCGCACTATCCACGTCAGCGTCGCTCGCGAACGCGAACGATAGTCTGATTTTCGTCACCAGCACGGCGACGAAGCAATCAACACCCTGAGAAATCAGGGTGTTTTTTATTGTCTCAAGTAATTCTCAGGCAAATCCTTATAATACCTAGTATGCGGATCCTTATCGTTGAAGATGATCATAAAATTGCTCAGGCCCTTAAAAGAGGTTTGGAGCGTCAAAGCTATGCGGTTGATGTAAGCCATGACGGTGCGGAAGGTCAAGCGATGGCAACCACTGAGCCATATGACTTAGTAATTTTAGACAGAATGCTTCCTAATGCTGATGGCATGGAAATATTGAAGGCAATGCGAAGCACTTCAATACATACGCCCGTTCTGTTACTTACAGCCAAAGATCGCGTGCTTGACCGAGCCGAGGGGCTTAACGCAGGGGCAGATGATTACCTAGTGAAACCTTTTGCTTTTATTGAATTACTTGCTCGAGTACGCGCGCTCCTCAGAAGACCCAAAGAAGCACTTGATACCACCATTGAATCTGCCGGCATGATTCTCGACCGAGATAACTTCACAGCCACAAGAGACAACAATAGAATCGAGCTCACCGCTAAAGAATTTGCACTTCTAGAATATTTGATGAGCAACGAGGGACGTATCGTCACCAAAGATCACATAATTCAACACGTCTGGGATTATGATGCCGATGTCCTCCCGAATACGGTTGAAGTGTACATTGGATATCTACGAAATAAAATTGACAAGCCCTTCCCTCATCTCACGCCACTCATAACGACACGACGAGGGTTTGGCTATAGTTTTGGTAGTAATCATTCATGAAGCAGAATATATATAGGCATGCATCGCTAAAACTCGCCAGTATCTATGTGAGTATCATCGTGTGTATTAGTCTACTGTTTAGTTTTTGGCTATATCGCATCACCTTTAACCAAGTGAAACACGGTATATATCGTCCTCCTGGACCAATTGAACAACTACTGCGCCAAGAAAATAGCCGATTTGCAGACGAGCTGAGAATTGCTCAAGACGCAGCGGTTGAAGATGCACGTGAACACTTACTTTTGCAGTTTCTTACGCTGAACATAATCATTGCGGTCAGTGGTGGGCTCGGAAGTTACTACTTGGCGCGTCGAACTTTAGAGCCAATCGAAGCAGCCCATGAAGCCCAAAGTCGTTTTGCAGCTGATGCATCACACGAACTTCGCACCCCAATTACTGCGATGCGCATTGAGAATGAGGTGACACTTTCCGACCCATCGCTTACTCTGAACGATGCGAAAACTCAGCTTCAGAGCAACATTGAAGAGCTCGATACATTGATGAATTTAACTGAAAATTTGCTCACTATGGCCCGTATTGGTAGCGAACAACTAGAAACGGAAAAAGTAACTATTGCTGACACCCTTGAGCGTGCCATCGCCAAAGTACACGCCCAAGCCGAGCAGAAAAAGCAAACAATTGTCTTGCATAAAGTACCCAAACAGTCACTTCTTGCTCATAAAGATCTCCTGCGTGATGCCTTCGTTACTTTGTTAGATAACGCCATCAAATACAGTCCCGAGGACTCAAAAATAGAAATTCGCACCAAAATTGAACATAAAAGTCTAACAATAAAAATCATTGATGAAGGTGCTGGTATTCCTGTTGATGCAATTCCGCATATTTTCAAACGTTTTTATCGAGCTGACCGTTCTCGAACAAAAAAAGCAGATGCTAAAGGTTTTGGGCTCGGTCTTTCCATCGCTCAGACAATTATAGAAGCGCATAACGGCACCATATCAGTTCGTAACAATGACGGCAAAGGGGCCTGTTTTACCGTTCAGCTTCCGCTCAGCTAAGTCAAAGCTCAATCAAAGTGACTTTCGATACGATTACATTGTTCAATCGAACGACCACGGAAGCCCAAGATGATACACCCTTCGGCTCGTCGGTACCATTAGAGAGGACAATCGTATAAATAAAAGGAGTGTCTATGAAAGTAAATAAAAAATTATTTGTAGCTGGTGTCGTAACGGCAGTTTCCGCAGGGTCATTTCTCGGAGTTAACGCTGCAAGTGCAGCCACGAGTAACGACGGTTCGTCTATCGTCGACAAACTAGTCTCTAAATTCAATTTAAATCGTGACGAAGTGCAAGCAGTCTTTGACGAGCAACACGACGAGATGGAAGCAGAAAGAGCTCAAGAAATGTCTGATCGTTTGCAAGAAAAAGTTGATAGTGGCGACATCACAGCCGAGCAAAAGACACTAATTGAAAATAAGTTAGCAGAGCAAAAAACAGCGCGCGAAGCCGAGCGGAGCGAGCTCGAAGCATGGGCAACCGAAAATAATATCGATGCCAAGTACCTCATGGGTGGACCCGGTCACCATGGAGATTCCACGAATGACCTTGATGATGCGGTAGCTGATGGAGACCTCACTGAAGACCAAAAAACACTCATTGAGCAAAAACGAGACGAGCTAGAATCGAAGCAAGAATCTAACCGAGAGTCACTCAAACAATGGGCTGACGAAAATGACATAAACTTGCAAGATATCATGCCGTTTGGTGGTAGAGGTATGGGTCATGGGGGTCCAAACGAGAGCGCAAGCACCTTAGAACAATAGAATACTAAACTCGCAAAACCCTCATCGTTTCTCCTCCTTATGAGCAACACCCGGCCCCTCCGTCCGGGTGTTGTCTTATTGAATATGTTCGCTCAATGGAACATACTACGTTTATGGATAATCATAAAAAACGGATTACTCAAGAATTAAGAGAAGCCGGCATGACTGCCTACGGTCTTCTCAAGATGGAGACTAATAAGCTCCCAAGTATCATCCATTTAGATGAACACATCGGGGGCGTTGTATATGGGAGGACTACCGGAGATAAGGTGGGCTCTGCTATGTTAATTGCCACCGACAAACGCATCATTTTTCTTGATGCTAAACCGCTGTTCACTACACTGGATGAGGTAAGTTATTTTGTTGTTTCGGGTATTAAGGAAAATTATGCAGGACCTTTCGCTGGCGTAGTACTGCATACAAAAGTGCGGGATTATGGACTTAGATTTGTGAACAGAAGTTGCGCCCGTCAATTTGTTACGTATATTGAGCATCACCTTGAAAAGTTCGCCGATGACAATAAAATCGTCATAAATGAGCCTGACGTAAGCCTCCTCAAGTTAAAGGAAGAGGCAGAGATTACTTATATAAAAAGTCATACGAGCGCGGTTCTATCGACGGTAAGCAAAACTGGTATTGCTCGCGGATCGGTCATACATTATGTGTATAAGGATGGTTATTTTTACTTTGTGACGAAAGACGAAACACTGAAAAGTCAGAATATAGCACTGCACGGACAAGTCGCCCTTACTATTCATGATACAAACAGCCTAAAGACCGCCCAAATCAGTGGACTTGCTGAATCTGAAACAGACAAGCGAACTGTTTCATCAATCATTGAGGAGATCAGCACCCCCAAACAGTACAATGAAGGTAATCACTTTCCGCCGATTATTTCGTTAAAAAGAGGTAATTTTGTTGTAGTGCGTATTGCTCCTACCACAATAGAATTTCATGACTACAGCAAGCCGAGCTGGTAGAACTTAGATTGCAAAAGACTGTAAGTGCTTACCGAATTGTTGCCCTGAGACAAGGCTGAGAGGTTCAAGGCGAACAACGTTCAGCATAAAATGTGCTCCCTTGCCCGTGTAAGTAATAGTCGTACCAGGCATCATGTCATCGTTTTGCCCCGTTTGCATGGAAATTTCAATTGGATTGATAGCAGGTCTTTCACCATGTGCACCATCTTTGGCAACCGCTGGCTCATGCCTTCGCCATATATCCTTACTATAGTCGAGTAATTCATACTCTCTTCCCTGCGCCCGCTAGGCACCACGCCGATAACGATGGGCTCATTGGTTATGTCAAGCGACAACAAGTCATCTAATAAATATTTACCTATCCCGTGTGGGCTGTCGTCTACCACCCCGACCACCCGCGTGTAAGCTCGGTCAATAATACTCGGCACATTGCAAGAATCACTATTTTTTATGGCGTATTCTGACCCATACGACCCACTTAGCAGTATTCGAGACTGAGGGAAAAAGCTACCTAACCCTGCCACACCAAGATTAGCGCGTGTCGCATTCATACGACGCGGATCACGCCTACTAATGATTGGGCCAATTTCTACCCCCTCTTTCTGAAGTCCTCTCAGAAAATCCGATGAACCTAATCTGGACGTTAAACCTCGTTTTGTCGTCCTTTTATATAGGTCAAGTACGCGTGGGCGATGCATAAATACTCCATCAATTTCAAACACAACTTCTGGACTTAAACGTGGATCTTCTTGCTTATTGTTCATACGTACTCCTCATGAACAATGATGCGCTTTGAAACTATGCAATGCAAGCAAAAACCCAAGGGTTATTCCTTGGGTTTTTAGCCACTGCACACTTTTTCTAAAAGCTATTTCTGCTTCGTGTTAATAGCGATTTTCTTCGGTTGTGGTAGTTCCTTAAACGGTACTTTCACCGTAAGGACGCCGTCTTTCATATCTGCTCCGATTGCCTCTTGGTCGGCATGCTTTGGCAGATGTATGCGACGATAGAAGCTACTACTCGATTCACGTACCACGTATTTCTTTTTCTTGTCTTCTTCTTTTTCGTGCTTTTCGGCGCGAATGACAAGCGCTCCGTTTTCGACGTGTACGTCTATGTCAGATTCGTCGAAGTTAGGCATATGCGCCTCAACGACGAGCTCTTTGTCGTCATTGGTATAGACATCGGTTGTTGGTATTGCCAAGCTTTTGGCTTGCAATCCAAACCAGTCGTCGTTAAAGAATTGTTTTTGAAGAGACCGCATTTCATCAAATGGATCCCATCGCATTAAACCACTCATATTGATACCTCCTTTATTATTGGTGATAGTTCTATGGTTGTGGTCGTCCCACACTTCCAGTATAAAAATTTGGCAGTCTCGTGTCAAGAGTGCTAATTTAGTGTGTCAATGGATATGCTCAGGTGCTCAGAGATGGATTTTCTCGCGCGAAGGCATATCTTAAGATATGGCGACAAGCGAAAAGTTCATATGTGGGTACCTGGGTATGTCTAGTGACTTGCTAAGCTTAGCGCTCTTGGCACGAGTCAAGAGTGCACACCTAAAATCAGCGTACGCAAAAAGAACGGGCGCGACCAGGACGTATCAAAGGAGATTCGAACTTAGCAATCTTGACACGGGTCAAGAGTGCAAAAATCACTTTTTATTCAGTTACTTTTCTTGCAGCAAGTGCTCGATTTTTCAGTATTCGTCTTCTTCCACGTTCAGTTTCCCCGCCCCATATTCCAGCCTTCTCCCTGTGTGTTAGCGCATAATCAAGACATTCGAGCCGTACGATACAGCCTGCACATATTTCTTTTGCATCGCGTGATGAGGCACCTTGTTCTGGAAAAAATAAATTAGGATCTACTCCTGAGCAATTTGCTTCTTCTTGCCAATTTTTTTGTAATTCGCCTTCAGCTTCATTCATAACTAAAACAGTGTACCAATTTTACAAAAAGAAACCATGAGCGTATTTACCTGACCTACAGCTTAAATAGAAGCCTCAATCGTTGACAAAATTACCTCTGTTTGGTACTATATATTTAATTATTTTGTAGCTCTCCCCGAGACAAGAGAGGATTCTTGGCTCGGAATAAGGAGCGAATTTCGTCGAAATGATTGTGAACAAAAAAGTATCGTCTTTTGTTCACACAAAATCGACGAAATTCGCGACGCGGGGTGGAGCAGAGGCAGCTCGTGCTGGCATCATATTCGACCGATTAGGAAGAATATATGCAGAGCCAACGAAATCCAGCCGTTAACAATCGAAGATTTCCTTGCGCGAAGCAATATAACCACAATGCTGGTTATGCGGACTTCAAGCCCAAGCAAGTACAACCCAATATAACGCGGGGTGGAGCAGAGGCAGCTCGTGTGGCTCATAACCACAAGGTCGCAGGTTCGAGTCCTGCCCCCGCTACCAA
>DAOLHH010000020.1:0-7870 GCA_035329185.1 Candidatus Saccharimonadota bacterium
AGCCTGGTGACACAGGCATACCAGTGCCAATTTCTAGCCCGGGTGAAGAAGAAGGTGGCGTGCTTGGAGATTCAACTGATGAACCTACTGCACAACCAACTCCTACACCGCAACAAGGCGGTGGCGCAGGTGGTTCTGGCTCAGGTGGTAACATTCCACCCATGATGGGTAATGGTGGTCAAGGCGGTGGATTTGGCTCTGGAAATGGTGGAGGAGTCCCTGCTTCAAATAGTGGCCAGCAGCCATCTCATGATGAAGAAGACGATGATTCTGAAGAACACGGTGGCACTGGCGGAAACCCTATGAGTGGCGGATCCGGAGAATGGCAAGGTGGACAAGGCGGACAGCACGGTGAACCTGAAGATGATGATGAAGCATCTGGTGGACAAGGTCGTGGGCAAGGAAGAGGCCGTGGCCGAGGCCATTGGCACCGACATGGTGGTGGAGCGAATGGTAGCGGGACCCAAGAAGGCTCTAATTGGGCTGGTGGCAACCAACAACAAAGTCGCGGTAATCAATCTGGAGGCTCGTCTGGTGAGCATGAAGAATCTGAACACTCGTGGAATGCAGGCGGAATGGGTCAGCAACAAGGTGGCGGACGGGGTGGTATGTTTGGTGGCGCTGCCGGCGGCGGAACTGGCATGGGTTCAGATGGTAGCACACAGGGTGGCATGAACTTTGGTGGCTTTGGCGGGGGAGGTGGCTCTCAATATGGCGGCTCTACCTCTGGTGACCCATTGGGTATGGGTGGTATGACGGGAGGCTCGTAAGTCAAGTCATCATCACGATTCAATTATAAATGTGGATTTTTGAACGAGTTTACTACTTGTATCATACTGATAAAACACACAAAGCGCTTCTTCATCAGACGAAGCGCTTTTTAATGCACCATCTGGATTTAATAAGAAGAATTTTGCAGCGATATCTGCTGCTACACCAGTTTTAGTCACCGCTGTAGCCATTAGTACCGGGCTGGTCGTCGGCTTACCAGTTTCTGAATCTATCAAATGATTCCAGCCCGCACCTTTTCGGCGCACGACAGTTGAGGATGCAATTGCATATTTACTCGCATCAGGATTTGTAAAATATGCAATTGGTTTATCGTGGTCATGTACATATGAAACCCCGATTTTCCACGGTTTTTTATGAGTATCATTTCCATTACAGATAATATCCCCTCCAAATGAAATGCAATAATCCGTAACATGCATTGCTTCAAGTAGTTGAGAGGCTATATCTAAGGCATACCCTTTTCCTATCCCACCGAGGTCTAGTGCCGTGTCCGAAGGCAGACAAACAGACTTATCTTTTACGATTACTTCATTAAAAGAAACAAGGCGTCGTTCGCTATAGTCTAGACTCTTGTCGTACGTATTTACTGCAGGCCACGAACCTTTATACCCCGCGTATTGAAGTGCTGGAAGTATGAGCGGATTAAACACGCCAGTGGTGATTTTATTAAATCTTATACACGCTTCAATCATATTTAGAAATTCATCTGAAACAATCATAGCCTGACCTGCGTTTTTGTTTAGTTTTGTTAGCTCACTTTCGCTGTTGAATCGGCTGAAACGCGCTTCATATTCATCCATAGTTTCCCACAGTCTGTGGAATACCTGCGTAGCTTCAATATCACTTTCACATAAAATAATGACGTCTGCTTGCGAACCTAACTGTTTTCGCGATTGTTTGAATCGTAGTTTTTCCGACATAGCAGATAGTATACGTGAGCGCATGCCAGATGTCTTTAAAATTGGTATACTTTTTGAAGATGAGAATAGCAGTTATAGCAGCAGATGGGCGTACCGGAAAGTTATTTTGTGAGCGAGCGGCCCAAAATGGTCATACTGTGAGAGCAGGTATCTTTACAGACACTGCATTTAGCTCTCGTAACATAACTGCAACTCCTTGTGACGCAACGCAGTATAAAGACGTAGAACATCTCATCATGGGTTGTGATGCTGTAGTGAGTTTAATCGGGCATGTTCGTGGTTCTCAACCTGACATGCAAACAAAGGCGATTCAAAACTGCATCACTGCTATGAAAAAGAACCATCTTGAAAGAATTATTAGCTTAACTGGTACTGGCGTTCGTATGCCAAATGATGCAATCCCTATTTATGATTGGCCTCTGAACTTGGCAATTCGTATTATTGACCCGAAGAGAATTGAAGATGGAAAGCGCCACGCTGAACTACTTATGGCTGAAAATAAGTTAGCATGGACCATCGTACGTGTGCTCAAACTTACCAATAGTAAAGAGAAACCATTTCGTCTTTCGACTACTCATCCAACGAAATTACTTACGAGTCGAGAAGAAGTTGCATCAGCTATATTACAAATCCTAGAAGAAGAAAGCTTTATCCGACAATCTCCAGTGATAAGTAAATAAAACGCAAGCAACATCCGCATAATAGAATTTTGAGAATTATATATAAACCTAGGTTTTTACAATATGCTATGTTATGAATCAAAAAACCGTTTTATATTTTTTGGTAAAAAACCTTGAGGATGCTTAAAGCCAGCCTCCCATTTTGTATCTTTTGCATAACCTAAATCCTTCATGAGTTTAGTAGGCGCATTTCTTAGATGGAGTGGCACGGGGATGTCACCATGCTCTCTTGCGAGCATCAATGCGTGTGTCATCGCATCAGTTGTCTGTCTAGATTTTTCACATTTAGCGAGAACCGAAGCGCAATGAAACAGATTGTATTGACATTCGGGCATGCCGATTCGCTCTACCGCTAAGAACGTTGATACTGCCACATTTAAAGCAGCCGAAGCAGCAATGCCTACATCCTCGCTCGCGAAAATAACCATTCTGCGTGCAATGAATTTTGGATCCTCGCCTCCTTGAATAATTCTGGCTAGATAATATAGTGTCGCATCGACATCAGAGCCTCTCATGGACTTAATAAAAGCGCTAATGAGGTTGTAATGATTCTCTCCGTTCTTATCATAGCCCGGTAGTTTAGTTTGTGCAGCGGTACGCACTGTGTCTTGTGTAATCTTCTTAGGTGAAAGTTGTATCGATAGTTCAAGGTTCCCGAGAGCTACCCTCGCATCGCCACCAGAAAGTTCTGCAATTAAATCTATAGAGCTTGTCGGAAGTTGTTTGGACGTCAAGCTGAGCTGTTTTCTGGCTCGATTCAATATGATAATGACGTCAGCTTTTGTAAGGGGCTCCAAAACGAGCACACGGCTTCTGCTTAGGAGTGGATTGATAACTTCGAAACTTGGATTTTCAGTGGTTGCTCCTATAAGGGTAATAGTGCCATCTTCAACATATGGTAAAAATGCGTCTTGTTGCGCTTTGTTGAATCGATGAATTTCGTCAATAAACAAAGTGGTGCGTTCGCCCAGTCGTTGGTATACTTTCGCGTCTTCTATGACCTTAATAACATCGGCTTTTCCTGCCGTAACAGCACTCAATTCTATAAATTTTGTATTTGTTTCTCGTGCGATGATTCTTGCAAGCGTCGTTTTACCACTTCCCGGAGGCCCCCACAAGATGAGGCTTGCAGGCTGTTTTTGTGCGACGAGTTCTCGTATGATTTTTCGCTCTGCTAACAGATGTGACTGACCAACAACATCTTTGAGTGTTTGAGGCCTCATTTGTTCAGCGAGCGGTATGTTCATGACATTAGTATATCGTTTATGACGATTGTTTTTAGAAAGAGTTACGTTACAATGGCTCTATGATTACTTACTATCACCGAACGATACGAGAAGATAATCTCACTACGTTAGAAAAACCAAAAAGAGGCTCATGGATATGCGTCACTCAACCTACAGCTGAAGAACTCACCATATTGGAAAAATCATTTAAACTCGATGTGGACCTACTTGATGATGGTATCGATTTGTATGAAGCTCCTCGGCTTGAACATGAAGATGGCATTGTATATATCTATGTTAGATATTGCAGGCCTCATGGTGATACGACAAGTACACACCCTTTGCTCCTCGTAATAACGCCTGATAATGTTTTGTCGGTTTCGCTCCATCACCCTGAACCAATAGAACGTTTACTTAAAACTGGCGACATTGTTACGACGCAAAAAATGCGACTCGTCTTAGAAATATTGGAGCAAGTGAATAAGGGGTATAGACGCTATTTAAATGATGTAACAAAAGGCATATTGTCGTCGAGAAATAAACTGCAACATAAAGTAATGAGCAACGAAGATGTCCTTACGTTTATAGACATAGAAGAAGACCTAAACGAATTTTTAGCCGCCTTGCAGCCCTACAGTCTCGTCCTTCATGCATTAGTAACAGGGAAATACTTAAAAATGCATGAGCGTGACGAAGACTTAGTAGAAGATTTACAGCTTTCTACGAGTGAATTAATCGAGCTTTCTAAGAGTAGACTAAAAACGATTCAAAATATTCGAGATGCTTACAGCACGATCGCGACAAATAACCTTAACTTGATATTCAAACGGCTCACGAGTATAGCCATATTCCTGACTATTCCGACAATCATTGGCGGGTTATATGGTATGAATATTGCTCTACCGTTCGCTCATCATCCTCAGGCGTTTTTGATTGTTCTGTCCATTATTCTGACAACTATCGGTGTGTTTATTGCCTATTTTCATAATAAACGCTGGCTCTAACTCTAAAGCCAAACAATATCTGAACCAGTAACCTCTTCCAGAAAAGTACCACCATTGTTTAGAATTTTAATTTTGTTATTTATTGGTTTGGGATTTAGTCTATATTTATCGTATTGCGCAGGGTTTACAACTGAGTCTACAGATATGAGTTCTGCATTATGACTTAGTTTAAGATTCCGTATATTTTCGTCCTTAGCGTTTACGGCGAGTATCTCGGTAGTGCTCCCATTTTCAGTCTTAATAACACTAATTTTTGAAGACGTAGTTTCGTAGTAAATTTTTAAGGCAATTGATACATTGTCGTTTTTGATTATATTCATATCACTTTGCGTAATATCCTCTAAAAGGGACGATACTTTTCCGTCACTATTTCTAGTCATAAAAACACCGGGAGTGGATTGATATAAAATTGACGAACCGTTATTGAAGATTTGTTCGATTTTGTGTACGACACCAAAATTTGTTGCGGGTCTTTGGCTTAAACTGTCTAAAATATTCATCGTACTATTTCTGGCATCTTGATATAGAATGGTCGTCCCGTCGGGCCCAAATACGGTAGACGAAGCGTAAATAGAATTATTTCCAACATCGTGCAATTCACTGAACGCTTTTTGATCAGGATTAAAAAGATACATTTTATTTTCATATGTCTTAGTATCTTGTAGGATTACTGCAAACAATGAACCAAATGTGTTTGAAATTGCATCGATGGCTATCTGATTATCTGGTAACACCAATTCCTCCGTCGATGCGTTGGAGGCAAGATATAATTTACTGGAAAGCCTAGGTGTTTGTTCATCTGTTATGACAAGTGCTTCTTGGAATTCGTTTATAGCGTATCGTGCGATACGGGGAAGCAGAGCAATAACTTTTTCTTTTTGTTCCCCAATATACTTCATACGAATTTGGTCATCGTTTGTACCGTCTCTGTACAAATATGCATATCTTGCTTTATCGGTGGTAAAGCTTTTCTGTGAGGTAGCTATTTTTCCTCTCATATCATGTACATCATGGAACGTTACGATATATTTTGTGTTTTGGAGCAAAGGTTCATGAGGGAATATATATGCCGAATTCGCATTGAGCGTAACATCAAAGTTAAGTGAAGGTTCGATGGTTATTCGTAATTCTTTTGAGCTATCTATGAGGCTATTGAATGACGCAACGACAGTATTCTCTTTAGGTTGAAAATTGAGCTGTGTAATTTTAGGCCCACTTACGTGGACTTGCATCATCAAAATAATTGTCATGCAGGCAAGAAGAAGTAACCAAAGTACAACGGGAGTCTTTTTTATTCTTTTAATTATATTAGTAAACATAGGGCTGCTCCGGCTGAGGAATTGACGTTGCTTTTTGAATATTCAGCATAAAGCTATCATTTGATCTTTCGAAAACTCCTTCTACCTCATACCAGTTTCCAGCAATTAGTGGGAGCGTTGTATCGTCGTATTGTATTGGAACGGTAATTGGAGTGGCGTCTACGGCGCAACAAGATAGCTTGAAGCGCGCTATGTAAGCTTGTTCTTTTTCGTAAAAAAGAAATCCGCTTATTGATGCTTTTTTCCCCGATACGTCCAATGCTCCACGATATGAATTCAAAAAAGCGCTCCAATCTTGCAAATTATAATTCGAGAAGTCTTGCGCGAAAGAGTCATACATCGTTGGCTGTGCAGACTTAACAGTGATTGATTTTTGATTACGATTTTCAGCAACGCTCCCACTCAATGTTTGAGCGGGAAGGCACAAAAAGATTATTAGGAGTGTGTACAAAAGCAGTTCGGACTTTTTAATCGTCGTAGTATTTTTATGAGAAAGTGAAATGACGAGCGCAAAAACAACCAAAACAACCGAAAACGTGATGTATTTAGGATGAATATAGTAAATGAGTTGCTGGTTAAAGGTGAGCTCAAGAATGCGAAGAAACAACAAGAGAGGCGTACAATACATGATTACTTTTTTAAATAACATAGTGGGCTCCAAGTGTAAAAAGCATGGTCAAAATAAAGACATGCGCAACAATGAGCCCGATGAATCGAGCCTTAAATGTGGTTTTTAGCAAGGTTATCATTTTAAAATCAACCATAGGTCCAAAGATAAGAAAAGCGAGAATGGCACTTTTAGGAAAAAGATTACTTATAGAGAGGGCAAAAAAAGCATCGACATTCGCACAAATAGAAATTGTAAATGCGATTACTATCATGACGATGATGGCTAAAACGGGCTGATAGCCAAGCTCTAAGAGTATGCTACGAGGTACGATAGTTTGAATGGTCCCAGCAAGGAAGCTACCAAGAATAAGCGAGGGCAGGAGTAGTCTAAATTCGCTTATAAATGTTGATGAAAATCGTGAGATATGATGCGTTAATTTGCTTTTGTGGGTATGCTTTTGATCGTTGTTTGCATGCTCGCAGGTGGTCTGAAAACTTTTTGTAAGCATGTCTTTTTGTTTGTATCTAGAGAAGAAAAAACCGACGACGTTTGCTATAAGAAAAGTTCCTAGAACTCGTGCAATGAGTAGCTGTGGCACGTCAGGAAATGCCTGGTGTGTCGTTGTTATTGTTATGGGGTTTAAAACGGGAGCAGCGAGTATAAATACAATGGCATCAGAAGGATGCAGTCCTCTCAAGATTAGTCCACGAGCGAGCGGAACATTGCCACACTCACAGACAGGGAGGAATGAGCCACTAACGCTTAATGAAGATCGTCGAATAAACCCACGCCTGGATTGGAATTTTGAAATAAGCGATATGGGGGCATATTGCTGTATCAGTGTCGATAAAATGATCCCAAGGATTACAAACGGTACGGATTCATAAAGCACTCCAAGTGTCAATGTCGCTAAATCATATACACGTGGACCTAGCGATACATTCTTGAGTAGTGTGTGTGCCGTGAAACTCAAGAACAACACCATAAATGACAGAATGTACACTCTAGTATTATGATTTTTATGAGTCATACGGACTCTATTATAGATTCTTTTGGCATAATTCGCAGTAGCCTCTAATTTCTAAAGTATGTTGTACCGGTTTAAAATGATGAACAGCAGATAATTCACTTAAAATTGATTCAAATGATGCATTTTCATGGAAATCAATAACGCGCCCACACTTTATGCAAGTCAGGTGGTGGTGATGAGCCCGAAAGGTTTCGCCGAGTTCAATTTTGTATTTCCAGCCAAGCTGTATGCGGTGTACAATGCCTGCTTTTTCAAACTGGTCGATGATTCGATAAATGCTAACTCGGTC
>DAOLHH010000020.1:7970-14567 GCA_035329185.1 Candidatus Saccharimonadota bacterium
ACAAATAGGGTGGTGGATGGTGGACTTGCAGGTTTTGAAAAGGGTGTTGCACTCACTAACGGGCTATTGCAATTAGAAATGGCTACGCCTACATACATGACTATGGGTGATGCGCTTGGTGCTTTCACCGAAGAAAGGCAAATGAACGGCGATCATCCTTTAAATATTGCTTACAGAGATTTAGTCAAGCCAGAATCTTCATGGATTTTTGGAAGGGTTTTGCTTCAAGATGTTGTTGGAGTGGGCTCACTACCACTTGTTATTATGCCTGACCCCAAGAAAAGACTCGGAATGGTTCGATTTGTCCAGTTTAACCAGCCGTATGATCCAAAGATAGGATTAGACGAGGGACAGCTCCTTGCATTATCTTTTGAAACTACAACAAAAGAAGATGCTGGTTTTGGTGGGCATGCAGTCAATTCGCCCTTTGAAGGTGGTCATTTCGCAGTTGCCACAATTGCAAGTAGAGTGGCTGAACGTGCAGTCAAAATTAAAAAAGATGGTCACAGTGGCACACACCAGATTCTAGATGAAAGTGTCGCCGTTGACTTTAACCGAGCTGGTCTTACTTCCCAGGGGACTCCCCATTGGGAGGAGCGTGCTCCACTTCCTTTGCCGAAGTACAAGGATGTCGATGTGCTTAAGCTCCCAAATACTGCACGATTCATAGCGAAATGGCATGAAAAAATGGTTGACGTAAACGGTAAGCCACTGGTTGCAGCTCATCCAGAGGCTGCTCAAGTACTCTTAGGAACCGTTATCGAGAATTTAGGATTGAATGGTATAGATAGTGTGGGTAACTTTATAAATGATGTTAGAAGATAAGTTAGTTTTTTCGCAAAGTCCAGAGTTTGTTGACGACCGTCAGCTTATAGAGTCCGGGCACCAAAATGCTGAAGCATTTTATATTGATCCGTTTCAAATTCCGGATGACTATGAAATTGAAGAGTCGATGAAAATGACTGAACAAGATTGTCTCGATTTATATGCGACAGTCGTTACGATGTATCTAGAAGATCGAGTGGTTATTGACAATGCGGCTGAAAGATTCTTGCAACGTGCTCGAGACTTGCAATCGACTGCTGCATTCCATGGTCTCTTGAAGCAAGCAATGGCGATTGAAGCCGAAATTCATAAGATGTGTGGTGAAAATCATGACATTCAGGCAGCACAAATAAAAGAATTAGCAAACGCAACTCATTCCGAGCACGATGGACACAACCACTCCAAAGACAATGAACATGAAATTGAACATCATAAGGGTTGTTCCACCGAAAAAGGTAAAGCGTGCGATTGTAAGAAAATTAAATGATAAAATAAGGACTTAAAACTATGGTAGTATTACTATTTTCGTTAATCGGTGGCGTCTTCTCATTGTTCGCTGCTCTTGTATTAATTAACAATCGCAAAACGGCGGATGGACTTGCTAAATATGCGACGCCATTTGCCGCGGGAGTTTTACTCGCCGCCGCTTTTACAGATTTACTGCCGGAATCACTTCACGAATGGGAGGGGGAATCGATAGATATATTGCAATGGGCACTTTTTGGCATACTAGGATTTTTTATGCTTGAACGTTTTTTACGATGGTTTCATCATCACCATGAGCACGGGAAAGAGCGTGCTAATAATTCTCTCGTAATAATTGGCGATACGCTTCATAACGCGCTCGATGGTATTGCAATTGGAGCGGCGTTTTTAATTGGTACGCCAACGGGTATTGTCGCTGCAATAGCTGTAGCGATTCACGAAGTTCCTCAAGAAATTGGCGACTTTGGGTTATTGCTAAAAAATGGCATGAATAAAAGACGAGTTATATTTATCAATGTAGTAAGTGCATTGGCGACAACAGTCACAGCTCTGGTAACGTTTACATTTGGTAGTTCCGAGGGGTATATAGTTCATGCACTACTGGCAATGACGGCTGGGTTTTTTATCTATATTGCGGCGAGCGATATCATTCCTGAAGTGCATGAAAAATCTCAGAAAAATCGTAAAGATATTCGCCCTTGGCTATTGATCATTGGTGCAATTTTTATGATGGTAGTCTCACCATTAGCGCACAAATATATCGACGCAGAGCACGACCATGAAGATGCCTCGCTCGTTGAAGCAGAGTAATAGTAAGTTCATAGTCAGCGTTCGTTTACTGTAAAAATAAGGTACAATAGTGCTAATGGAAATACTTGTCGTTACACTATTGGTAGTTAATGTTTTGGTAGTGTTATGGCTCGCAACAAAAAAGCAATCACCAACAAATGAGACTGGTGCCCAGCAGTTGTTGCAAAAGGACTTACATTATTTGTCTGATAATGTGCAGAAGTTGCAGGAAAGTTTACGTACACAAATAGATACTAAATTAGATAAAAATCAGGCAAGCATGATGCAGCAATTAACCGCGAGTGCAAAGCTTGTCGCTGATGTGACGGAACGTTTAACGAAGCTCGATGATACAAACAAGCGGGTAGTAAATGTCGCTGAAGAATTGCGTCAGCTCCAAAATGTTTTACAGAATCCGAAACAAAGAGGCGTTTTGGGTGAATTTTATTTGGAACAGATCCTACAAAACCTTCTCCCACCGACTTCTTATTCATTGCAACATAAACTCACTGAAGGCTTTGTTGTTGATGCGGTGATCCATTTAGACGGTAAGGTGCTTCCGATAGACAGTAAGTTTAGTCTGGAGAATTATAATCGTCTCATCGATGCCAAAGATGAAGAACGTGCATCATTTGAAAAGGCTTTTAAAGAGGATCTTAAACGGCGGATTGACGAAACTGCTAAGTATATTCAACCAAAAAAAGGCACACTTGACCAAGCACTTATGTTCATACCTTCAGAAGCTATATATTACGATTTACTTGCAAATAAGGTGGGGGCGGCCGGAGTATCTGGTAGGGATTTGATGCAATATGCAGCGGTCGAGAAACGAGTAGTGATTGTTGGACCCAGTACTTTGTCGGCAATGCTTCAAGTTATCGTCCAAGGTTTAAGAAGTCTTGAAATACAAAAAGATACTGAAGTGATAAAGAAAAATATCGAACAGTTACAAAAACACCTCCTCGCTTATAATGCATACTTCTCTAAAGTGGGTAACTCTCTTTCTGCGACAGTCGGACACTTCAATAGTGCGAGTAAAGAGCTCGGTAAAATTGATAAGGATATCGTGAAAATTGGCGGGGGCGAACCTGTACTGGAGATTGAAGAAATTAATAGACCGCTTGCCGACTAGTAAAATCATACTAGTTAAGTGAGTCTCTCTTATATTCTGTACCATCTAATAATATCGTTTTTAGGACGTAATGACCGCAATCGATTGCAGTGCATGCTGACGGTTCGTAGGTATAGTCACCCTTGTTTATGAATTGACCAGCTGGGTCACGTAACACCTGTTCGTCGATACCGGGTAAATTTTGATCATACTCTTCAAGTACCTCTACCAGCGTAGGGTAGCCACCATTTTCAGCGTAATGCTCCTCTAATTTCACATGTAACGTGTTTATGTCAGTTTTGCGTTCGGTATCTTCTGCTTTTGTCTGCGCAGAAGCGTAAGAAGCGCTAAAACTTGATAAAAGTGCAAAAAGTAACGCGACGATAAAACCCATATATCTAACCTTCCGTATCCTTGTTTAATTGTTGTATTAAATCAATGGTCAAACTTGCTGACCAAGAGAATTGGTGAGCACCGCCTGGCTTGCCTGATTTTGCCGAAAAATATTCAGCAGGTCCATGCTCAGAGACTAATGCAACGGTTTTCTTACTTAAGTCTCGTGACTCATCTCTAAAGCCATATCTTTGCAATCCATCTATAATGAGCCAATTAGTATTGATCCAGGTCGGTCCTTGCCAATATCCAAGTTCTTTGTACCACGTAGAATTGATTGGAACACTCGGGACTGGGTACTCTGTAGAAAAATATTTTGGATTTTTTAAGAGTTTAACTAATTCATCCGCTCGTTCTTTATCAATACAGCCTGCATACAGCGGCATCAGCGTTGCAATAGATGGTTCTTTGACTAACTTATGGGTAATAAATGTACGTGAATAATATTGTTTATAAAAACCGTCCCACAAACTTTCAAGCGCTTCTTCGCTTTTTTTCATGTGCGATAACAAGTCTTCGGGTATACGGTGGCCAATTGTTTTGGCAATCGTTTCGAGATGCTGGTTTGCACGAATAAGGATACAGTTAAAAGTCAGATCCTGAAAAGTAAAATGGGAGCGAGATAGGATTTTTTCAATATCCCAATTCTTACGTTTTAAACGTTGAATAATCGTGAAATAGAGTAGCGCATCTATATTACTGACTCTTTGACCAGGCGGTACATGTTTTGTGTCTCTTCGGAACAGTACCGCTAGAGTGTCAAGCTTGAATTTCTCTACGATGGTCACCCATAGTGGCTTACTGTGCATATGCAGTTGGTCAATCCACGGTGGAGAATTGTCAAGGCCACTTTCCCATGGGTGAATAAGAAGCACAAGCCCCTCGTTGTGGGGGTCTCGTTCTCGGTAAAGCCATTCGTGGTATGCAAGTAAAGCGGGGTACATATCTTGATACCAACTTCGTTGCTCGACTTTTTTTAATTTTTGCCCGATACGTACGATTGCCTCTGCGAGCATAGGTGGTTGCGTAATACCACTTGTCGCAACGTGATCAGGTGCGTGGGCATTTCGCCAAGACTGCCAAATATTTCTGTCTCTACGATGGATGTCGCCATCGGCGAAAATCATATTTGGTAACATGCCGTTACTCCACTGGCCACGAAGTAAGCTTCTAATTTCCTGCATAGCGCCTTCGATATCATAATGTGCGAGTCCGATTGCAATAAAACAGCTATCCCAGAGCCACTGGTGCGGGTAAAGCCCGCCAGCGGGCACTGTATAATCGTGCTTTTTATTGTTTGCAAGGATTTCTTTGCAAGCTTGTATTACTTGATCGTCTGTCGGTAGGGTATTCTCCATATACACGAAGTATACGAGATAGCCGAACTATGACGCTAGTGTTTTTGGCAAATAGGTGATTATTTGTATTATCTAAAGTTAGTAAAGATGATTGGAAATGGAAAATCAGCTTCTTTTACGATGCGCATTGCATCCTGTAGCTCATCCTTTTTATTGCTCATGACGCGTATACCTTCACCTTGAATTTGCGTTTTTACTTTTGGTGCCGATTCGCGCAAGAGTTTTGTTACTTTTTTTGCGTCTTCTTGATTCAACCCATTTTTAAAGGGCACAAGCCAAATCATCCGTAAGTTAGTTGTTTCCGGTTCTTTGCTAACGTCGAACACTTTTTGGCTCATAGTGCGTGCCGCTGCTTTTTTACGAACCATTTCAATAATTGCATCTAAATGATACTGGTTGTCTCCGCATATTTTGAACCCTTTTTTGTCATCAAGCCATTCTAGGCTAGCTTGCGAACCTTTAAGGTCGTAACGTGCGCCCAATTCGCGTTGCGTTTGATCGTAGACATTATTCATCTCACCTGCGTCATACGTTGATTCGATATCAAAGCTAAATGTGCTCATTATCTTTCAGTATACGATACAATTCGAGTATATGAAGATAGCAATTATATGTGCGAGTATGCGGGCAGAATCGCAAAGTCTTAAAGTAAGTAAGTGGCTCAAAGAAAATGCGCCTACAGACATTGAAATTGAAATTATAGATTTACATAAAATAAATCTTCCACTATTTGATGACAGCGATGAAATGCGCCATGTTTTTAAGCCAGTGAGTCATATATTACAAAAGAGTGAAGGTTTTATTTTTGTGAGCCCAGAATGGAATGGTATGGTTAGCCACGGTCTTATAAACATGCTTCATTTCTGTCAAGACAGGGAATTGGCTTATAAACCAGTCATGCTCGTTGGTGTAAGCAGTGGTCGCGGAGGAACACACCCGCTGGATCAGATGAAACTTATTGGGCAGAAAAATAGGCACTACATTATTAGTCCTGAAAATTTAATAATTAGTGGAGTGAAAGACGTCATGAATGACAATGATATGAAGGATGCTTCTCTTGATAGTGGACTGAAGAGACGAGCAGTTTATGGCGTAAACATACTAGGCGAGCTTGCGCGCGCATTAACTCCCGTACGCTTAAGCACTTCGATTGATTTCGACCATTTTGGCAACGGTGTATAAGTCATATCTATAAGATAAGCAGTATGGTACTATGTGCGTATGCTGGGTATGGCCGTCGCTTTTTCATCAGGAGAAGTCAGTTTTAATGTTTTTGTTTTTGTTCTTGGGGTAGTTGGGGGTGCGATCTTTATACTTCCAGCGGTACTCTTTAGGAAATGGTATTTTTACCGTCGCCGTTTAAGAAAGCAGGTAATTACCGCAGAATACGTCCCTCCACTAAATTTAAACCCCGCAGAAATTGGTTACCTTTTTGATGGTAAGTTGCGGGAGCAAGAAGTTGCTGCAACTATTATTTATCTCGTTCAAAAAGGGTATCTTCATTTAAAAAAGAGTCCTGAAGGCAAGAAAAAAATTTTTACCGGACCGCGCATAGGAACAGAATTAAAATCATACGAAGAAAAACTAATAACTGAAGCTGAGCACCCCGAAGGGGTGAGAGCTGATGATCTACTT
>DAOLHH010000021.1:0-14541 GCA_035329185.1 Candidatus Saccharimonadota bacterium
AGCAGTGAAAAATCATAAAGTGGGTGATTTGGTCGGCGTTGGATGCATGGTGAATTCGTGTCGTACCTGTGAAAAATGCATAAGCGGAAACGAGAATTACTGCAATAACGTGGTCTGGACCTATGCATCTCTTGACCCGATTGATGGAACAGATACAAAAGGTGGTTATTCAGAGACAATCGTCGTCGACCAAGATTTCGTCATTGCCATTCCGGAAGGTATGGATTCTGCTAAGACCGCACCGCTTCTATGCGCGGGCATCACCATGTATTCACCCTTGAAACACTGGGGCGCCCAAGCAGGGAAAAGGGTCGGTATTATCGGTCTCGGTGGGCTCGGCCATATGGGTATCAAGCTTGCAAAAGCACTTGGAGCAGAGGTCTATGCGATAACGACAAGCCCAGAGAAAGCTACCGTTGCCAAAGCGTACGGTGCAGCTGGAGTTATCGTATCTACAGATGCGCAATCTATGAAAAACTCGGTACAAACATTTGATCTCCTGATTGATACTGCACCTGATCGTCACGACATCAAAGCTTATATTGAACTATTAAAGTTCGATGGAAGTTTGGTGTTTGTAGGCCCAATCGCCACGGATTTTGAATTTGGTGCTTCAGACATTATGGCAAATCGACGCTCGCTTGCTGGCTCGGGTATTGGGAGTATTGCAGAGACAAAAGAAATGCTTGCATTCTGCAAGGAGCACGCTATTTATCCAGATATTGAAGTCATCTCACCCGAAAGAATTAATGATGCGTGGGAACAGATGATCAACAAAAAGATGGATCACCGCTACGTAATTGATTTCTCTAAATAGCTCGGAGTTTGTGCAGGAACTACTTGGACTTCAGATATTTGCCCGCGACGCTCAGTGCGAATGACGGCAATATGATGAACACATGTATAAATAGCAGTTTGATGAAAAATTCACTGATGCTCGAATCTGGTTCGTTCGGTCCCGATGCAGTTAAAATCATGAGTATCCCAGTAATACCAAATCCGACTGAAGCGATTATAAAAATCTTTGTAGCGATACGTTGCATACATATAGTGTAGCACCGAATAGCTAGTTCAGATTATGGTGGCCTTCTTGAGCTTTTGAATAATCTGGTTTTACGTACCCCGAAAGGTAAAAACTATCAGCTTCGTGGTCATAGCCTTCTGGGTAGTTAAATGCTTGATCACTCTTATCATCTGAATTGCATGGGATAGGGTGCTCATCGCGATAAGCGCGACTAATAATTACATCATCTCTTGAGGTGACTCCGCGTTGTTGGTACTTTGCAAATATATCATCCGGCATGACTTGGAAATACGAAACGAATTGATACTTGCCCCCTTCGATTGAAATATCGGTGGCAGAATAACCACTGATAACACCAATTTTTTGACCTGCTTTTACGGTGATACCTTTCTCAATGCCGTCTATCTTATAGATGTGAAATAACCGAATCGTGAAATCTTTCGCGTTCGTTGGCTCGATATAAATCTGTTCACCTACAGGAAAACGTTCTGAAGTTATGTCCGTAATCTTTCCGTCTACGGGGCTAAATATATCTATGTCGTGCTCACCATCCGGTTCGGGCGGAATGGTGCGACCATCTGCTGCTTTTTCGGGCTCCTTTGTTACATCAATCTGAGGTGTGAAGTAATGTTTCATGCTTCGGCATGTTTCGCCGTTGCCTGAAAAATCATGACCTTCGCCTGAGCGAAATTTTGAGATGCTAAAAATTTTAGACAAATCGATGAAATCAGCTTGGATGAACTTAGGAGGATTATCGACATCAACTTTCACTCCAAGACCAGTCTTTTCTCGTACGAATTTAAAGGCAAAGAACACAGCGACAGCGACAACAAGTACAAGTGCGCTAATGACGATGACATGCACAAATCCTTGTTTATTTTTATTGAGAACTCTCTTCATAATTGGTGCCCACTTATATACAAAAAAGTATATCACTGTTTTTGTATAAGATGCTTGTTATCACCAACGAAAAGCATCTTTCTACCGATAGACCAAAGAGGAGTACACGAACACGCGACGAGCGTTAGTAAGGGCAGATTTTTGTCACGGTGCTTGTTTGCAACGATTGATCCTCAAGTATGCAAGCATGATTCGACCAAAATTGCTTACTGTCTGATGTTTCGTTTGTATCACCAGGAAAGGGCGGTGCGTGGCAGCCAATCCTTAAATCGATAAGTTCGTAATCGTGCTCGTCATCTTCTACGAGCGAGAGACTGATTTGAGATGTAGTTATCGGTTTGCCGTTTTTCACAAATCTGGTATAAACCGTATCTTTCAGGACTCGTGCGTAATAGACAAAATCACTATCAGTCGTGAGGACGATCATGTCGTAGCCAATTGTTCGGTTCATGTCTTGCTCTATAGAGATGCTTCTGCCATTGAGCGCTCTTGTACCTAGAATTTCCTTAACGAGTGATACGAGTTGTGGATGTCGAGAAATTTGTTTAGCTGCTTTAGAGTTGTTTAGCTGTACGTACACGTTTTTATCATTTTTTGATTCGCAAATTGGGTGTTTCATTGTGCTACCTTTCCTTCAAACATATATTAATGAGCAAATTGAGGTGTTAGTGGCGGTAATAAAGGTGTGTCTGTAGGTGCCATTTTTAGAATTGATTCTAAAAATTTTCCGGCAACATCAACAACCGGACCACTGGTAGGGGAGTGAAACCATTTCAAACCAGGCATTGTATTTACTTCTAATACATATGCAAACCCAGATTCATCTATCATGAAATCAACTGCTGCAAAATGTAATTGGAGTACTTCACTGACACTTTTGGCAGTATCAGATAGACGCTCTTCCCATTGAGCTTTTTCTAATGAAATTCGCTTTAATGGTCTATCTGAGGCAACAGAATCACCATATTCGCTACGATGTACTGCAATTATTTCATTGTTTAGTAGTAGGTAGCGTAGCTCAGTACCTTCTATGTATTTTTCTAATATGTAATTGCTTATATCTAGATTATCGAACTCTGATACTTTTGAAATAATATGAATGTCTCGTGCCCCCGCACCTTTTACTGGCTTTGCGACTATTTTGCCATGAGTAGCTAAAAAGGTAACTGCTTCTTTGAGATTTGAGGTCATGAAATATGGAATATTTTGAATGTGATGCCGATCTAAAATTATCCTTGTAAGGTACTTATTCTTAGCATAAGCTGCACTAGCTTCTGAATTCAAAGGACTTCGGGCTAAATTTATGTAGTATTCCTCTTTTTGAACTGTAAATACAAAGGTATTGTTTGCAATCAACCACGTAGGGTTAAGGCTCATTTTTTGCGCGCAAGAGAACAGGAGCTCTGTTGTGCCGAGCTTTTTTGATATTTTCATAGCGTCCTCCTTTTTAGCGTCGCTGAAAACCGCCACGAAAACCGGAACCAGCGTTGTTTCGTGGTTGCTCTTCGCGTGGCTTTGCAATACTTACGACAATCAAACGACCATCAAGTTCTTTGCCATCAAGGGCTACAATCGCTGCTTGAGCAGCTGCTTGATCTTCCATTTCAACAAATCCGAAACCTTTGGACTGGTTGGTCCCGCGGTCTGTAATAACCTGAGCGCTTATAACGTTGCCATGTTGTGCAAATGCTGCCTGTAAGCTGTCATTTGTTGTATCGTAAGATAATTTTCCTACAAATAATTTAGTTGCCATAGTATTTTTAGCCTTTCTGTAAGCTGATGTTAATTGCGAGACAGTGTCGTCGCTATAGCTGATAAGAGAGGCTTTCTAGGCTCACCGGATAAAAGGTATAGAGTTGAATAACTTGCTAACTTGTATTATAGCATACAAGCTATAAAAGCAGGGCACAGCGGGCTGGTACAACTTTACTTCTTATCTTTTAAGTTTTCCTTTCCAGTCATCAATAATAGTATGAATATCTTTTATTGCGAGCTCAGCTGTCTCCACATTGCTGATTTTTTGAGCGATTGAAAGCCCTGCATCATCGAGAGTCCTATGCAAAAAAGAGTACGCTTGTACAGGCCACGTAGCATCAAGTAATGCCTGAATCGCTTCTTGCGCAGACGGGGTAGCTGAATCTATCAATTCCTGAAGTTGACGGTCAATCCGCATAGGGTGGCTTTCTGGTTCATCACCTACTATTTCGGCTACGAGTTTACTAAAAGCAATGATATCTTCATCGCTTATATTGGTATCGTGCGCGTGGTGATGTCCTTCGTACCCCGTTTCTGCATATTCAGAAGACCATATATACCTGTTCAGTGACACTGCACCATCGCTCGTTATATAAATGCCAACTGTTTCTGAAAATTTTAGATTGCTATCGGTGACATAACTGAAACTCAACTCGATTTGTCTTATGCTACTTTTTTCATCGGAAGGGTAGAAGAGTATGTTGCGGGGGTAGTCGTTCGGTTTGGGCATATTGTCAGTGCGTACATACTTTGGGTTGTCCCAGCCGAATACGCGCATGCCAGCTCCAAGAAGTTGTGCGTCATCTTTCTTGAAGTTAAGAATGGGATAATACGAACCGTCAGAAGGAATTGCTAGTTGCTCATCGTCAGCGGCCAAAAGTTTGCCCGCTTGTATTTTTTTCAATTTTTCTAGGACTTCTGCTGGATTTTTATCAATCACAATGTCAACGAACGTCCACGGGCTTTTCTCGTCCTTAAGTGCGAAGAGAGCATCAGCTAAAGCTTGGCAGGTAGCCACAGCTTCAGAGGGGTATGTATCGTATTTTTCATACTCGTCCATTATTTCAGGACGGGTACCTTCGCCGTAGAAACTCGCTTCAGTTTCATACTGCTGAATCGCAAGGTCACCCAGTTCGATATACGTTGCAGGAACTTGGTTTAAACGGCGCATTTCGTTTAGATAAGCAATTTCGCCGGTAACTTCTCGTTTCTTTGGCTCAATTGATACTTGTGGTAATTCCATGGTATTTCCTCATACTTGAGCTGATGATAACTTGTAAAGAATTTATACACTAGTCGAGACTTTTTACCTTTTGGTATGATGTGCTCAATGCTCCACCACATAAGACGAACAATTTTAGACATGCTCGCGACAGCCGAAAGTCTCCGCTATGGGCAACTAAAACCAAAAGAGCTTGATGGAAATGTTTTCACATATCACTTAAAAGGTTTAATTTCAGATAAGCTCATCCAAAAAAACGTAGCAGGTGACTATTGTTTAACGCATAAAGGTCGAGATTATATCGTGCATCGTTATGAAGATTCTGCATACAGCGCGCACGTTATTTTTCTTATCGTGTTGCAACGAAATTCAGAATATCTACTACGTCGGCGAAAAGTTCAGCCATTGCTTGGCTACACAGGATTCATACACGGCGAGCCGATAGCCGGTGAAGATATTTTACAGACTGCAGGTAAGAGGCTCGAAAATAAAACGGGGATAAGTGGTGTTGAGCTCACCATCGTGGGGTCTGCCATGATTACACAGTATCGTAATGAAGAGCTCCAGAGTTTCTCACATGCAATTATTGTTTCTGGTAAAACGGAGAAAGACATAGCCATTAAAGAAGATGCGACTGGTGAAAACTTTTGGTCTGAACTGAGTCGGGCAGATACGATATTACCAAGTTGTTTTGATATCGTACGCATGATTGAGAGTAAACAAACATGGCTCGAAGCGACGTATGATCTAAGTCAAATGGACGTAAGATAAAGATATTAAATAATTGAAGTTACCTTGATTTGTATCGGTAGTAATATGCTTGTTTGATCTCCTTGGATTCACAGCTCCGTTTGCTGACGGAAAGGTACTATATTATGGCGCGGTATAGGTAAATCTATTGTTCAGCGCTCACTAAGTTAGAAAGTGTACCGTCGGTAGCGTATCCCGCGTCGTATAGCAGGATTTCGTAATTATTTTCTATATTATCCTTGAAAGTGCCGTCGTTGTTATATAAGTTGGGTTCAGTACTGTAGCACGCAGCTTGCTCTGGTTGCTTCATGTATGTATAGTTACCTAATTGTTTAATATATTTGTCATCGTGCGTATAGGCTTGCAGTGAGTCAGTAGCAGGATTAAAAAAAGATCTTTCATTACTGCGCTCAATGACTATTACGCCACAATCTTCACTTACCGCAACTTGTTCGCTATTGGTGATAACCACAATCTGATTACCCGCTCTGTCTATGATTTCGTAACTGTAACGATCCAGCGACCTACTAATCTTAAACTTAACGCTCCATTCTTTGATTTCTAAATATCCGTAATCTTTATTGTCTTCTTTTAAAGAATTAAAGAAATTTACGCCGTAATTATAATATTCGTTTATTTTGGCTATAGCTTGCAGCTCAGTAGAAGTAGGCGAACTGGGTGGCGAACCATGTACATCAGCGATTCGATAATAGTAGTTACCAATCTTCTTAATTGATTCAGGAAACGGTTCTAATAAAGGATTGCCGTATGCATCAGTTGGTGCCATTTCTCTCAAAATACTTATAACATTTGCTTCTTGTCCGACTTCGCAGTAAGTCCCACAGCCTATATCTGCCAGTGTCTGAGTAAGTGATTTTGACCTTATTACAATTGTATTCGGTGACGAAGGTGAGGTATATAGTTTGGCGCTTTGAATTTCTTCAGGCAATTCACCTGATAGCCCCCAATTACTCAGAATATGAGTGTTATACCGCGTTGTCTCTGCCTGAATAAGTGCGATACTCTCTGGTGATTCTTCATAATTGTAAGGACTCGTAACGTCACTAGTTATTTTCGCCGAAAGCTCCTCTTGCTTCTTTTGGTCAAGCACGAACCAAATGATGCCACCTGTTAGGAGGAGTGCGAAGGCGAAGCCCAGTATGAGCGGCTTCACTAACTTCCTATTTTCGATTAGAACAATCTGGTTCTGCGCTACGCGTTGTTTATATATTTCGCGGTTTCGCCCTATCGCAAGCAAAAACAACCCCATGCCCATAACGCTAAATGCAGCGATGTCTTGTGAGATAGCAAATATGAAAACAGAGAAGATGATTATGATGTATGCGAGTATCGAAAGCGGTTGTAGATACCATTTTTTTCGACGAATGCTCACCTGAGGTGGCTGCGCGGAAGTCAAGAGCTGGGCAGGTAGGTTAAATTGTGACGGGCGTTCATTTACTGTGTTTGTGTTTTGTTGATTGTTATCATCCATAAATATTAACTGTAGACTAAAACGATTATAAATCCAACCGTACATCAAAATTAGAAAACAAAGAAATAAAGCTACAAATATATGAGCCTGCGAATAGATAGCAAGGAGCAACAGAGCTGTAAAGGTGAGGCTTTGTGCAGCGCAGTGGTTTACATACAGCTATATTATTGCCCTCATTATTTGCGTAGATTAGCAACCTAATTTTTAAAAGAAATCGAATTAACTATAGCGATAAAATCATCTTCATACGCGCGATAATCTAAACTACCATTTGTTTTAGCGTAAGAAAATGAAACTACATACTCATTGTGAGAAATATAGAATTCTATCATTTCATCTCCCAGTGTAGAATCACCTTCCGGGGCGCTGTATTCGATTTTATTAGCCTCATATCCATTTATTTGAAGTTCTGTAACAATGTCAGGAGTATTAACAGTGCTTAAAATTGACTCTATATAAGGGCTATAGGTAGATTTGATGTCGGATGCCTTGAATAGTCTAAAGTTTATTGGGAGGTCTTCCTCTGATGACGCGGTAGAAAAGTTACCAACGATCAAGGGCTGCAGACTCCATCCATAATTTTCTTGAGATACATCACTTTCAAAAGCTTTCCAAGCTTCAGGCAGGGAAAAGGTAAAATAATCGCTACTTTTATATTCTGGAGTAGTAGCGTTAATATTCTGAGATGTTCTAGTCTCGTCTGTGGTTAACTTCGTTTCACTAGTGCTCGAACTTTCTACTTTTTTATTCCTACTCCACACATACCACCCAGCAAAGCCAACAAAACCAATAACAACTACAGCTAGCAAAATACCTACTAAACCAAACCCATGTTTCTTATGCATACCTAAAGACTAGCAACAACAAAACAAAAACGCTATCTTTCGATAGGACTTATGTTTGGCTCGTAGTTATGAACGTGTTGCGAAATCAAGAGTATTATCCTTAATACATATCACGGTATTTTGACACGAATCTCTTTCATTTGTTTTTCTATATCTTCACGTAGAATACCGCCCTTTTCTATGTAATCTCGTTCACCTTCGCTAAACTCAGCACCACAGGAGTAGTCATAAAGGGTTATTATGTATTTCCGGCAAAAAAGTAGTACATTGTCCCGCAGTCATCTACACCCTTGCCAGTCAATCTATAGATATGCACTCGTGGGTTAGGTGGGTTAGATACCTAATTACAGCTTTAAGAGAAATGCTCAAACTCATTACTTGATAAATAACTACTATCAATTTAAGCTTGACTTAAGTGAAGAATGTAAAGCAATCACGCATTATTAATAAATCCGTTGCGCTCACTCTCGCATTGATTGTTTTTATTTTCATTGGACATTATGCCCCCATAAGAAGCGCTAAACTAGTGAATCATTGCGGGCAAGGAGCACCGGAAGTATATTGTGAAAGCATGCTATTCCAGTGGAAGTCTATTCAAGAATGGGAAGAAGAGCAGAGCCTCCTTCGTGGTGTGCAGCTATACTATGCAGAACCCATAGATACTCCGGTTACTCTACGACTATTCGTCTTATAATTTTGTAAGTATTTAAACAGAATGTATGTATCAAGCGCGTTCCTTTTTGTAATAATTGATTTTCAAGACTTGACTCTAAACAATAAATGAAGCTAAAAACTTCATAAAACTAGATTGCTACAAATAGCTCATTAAGATTGGTTTGATTTATAATATGTCTATGGCTTTGAAAAACAAGTTTGCGCTTGTAGTTAGCGTTTTTTTAGTTCTTGTTGGAAATATTGGTTTAATCGATAGATGGTCATGGCTTACTAACAGTACCTATCGTGCTACGCTAAAAGCACTGGGACCTCCCAACGCAAATAGTGAAAACTTGATTGTTATATCCATTTCGTTACTGCTAGTAGTACTCGGACTTACTCTTTTAGCTATAAATGTTCGTAAAATAATTTTAAAAAGAGATAGCTAGAATCTAAACAAAATATTAAATGTCAGAACCATTTTCACTGTTCTGACTTTGTCTAATAGTCTTAGCTCCGGGTCCGCCATCCGCCAACTGGTCGGAGGCAGAAGAGGAAGCTATAGTTGTGATTAAGAGCGACCAAGTCTGTTAGACGCCTAGCTCACCAAAGGTTCTAGCAAATAAACCTTAGCCTGGTCAAAGTCCACTTTCACTAGGCCGCCGTAAGGCAATATGCAACGCGGCGCGGCATGACCAAAGTTCATGTTATATATGATAGGTAGATTTTTTCTAGAAGCAACGGTTAGCCAAGCCTCTTTATACTCCTCGTAAAACTGTTCGTCTTGTGGCTTGCCAACCAGCACTGCTTTTACAGCGTCAAACACACCAGCTTCGTCTAGAGTAGTTAGTATTTTTTCCATTTTTTCAGGATTAGGTCTTTCTTCGCTGGTCTCTACAAAAAGAATTTTGTCTTTCCACTCCTCTGTAGATGGAAATAACCCATATTTTTTTGTGATCTCAACTTGCTTTGGAAAGCGAGCGCCAACTAGCATTTCGTATAGACTCTCAATACACCCACCTAGCAACCTTCCTTCTAATATGCCTTTGCCGCTTAGAACTTCAAAACCTCGTGTTTCTTTATGACTGACCCGTGCAACACCAACTTGATCAGTACCAAAATCAGTCCGATCGTCATACCACACGGCACTCGATTCTATTTCTTTTTGTGGGCTTGGGTGTAACAACTCTCTCGACCACTCTTTTGTATACGGCAACATATCGTCTGCAAGCTCTGCAAAGTCAATTAAGAATGATTGTCCGTAGTATGTCTGCAATCCAAGGGTGTAGAACATTAAGTGGTTATTGGTACTGTCAGAGAATCCTAAGAAAACTTTGGGGTTATCTTTTACACAAGATATAAACTCTGTGTCGTCAAGCAGATAAGGAATAGTGTTGATTGTATCATCACCACCAATTGCACAGAAAACACCCTTTATTGATGGGTCAAGAAAGGCTTGTTTTAAGTCTGCTGCTCTCGCCTCAGGGTGGTCGTGTAGGTATTTAATACCTTTTTTGGCATTTGGCATGTATACGGGGATAAGACCAAATTCTTCGAGCCTCTTGTTGCCAATTACAATCTCGTGAGCAGCAAAAGGTTCTCCCAAAATGCCACGGGATAGGCTCACGATTGCAACTTTATCACCAACATTAAGTTTCTTTGGTTTATTCATGTCTATATCTTAACAAAAAATTCTGGTTTCAATTTTGGTCTGGGTAAGAAAAAGTCAAAACCATCTTTACAGTTCTGACTTTGTCTTTTACGGCATGGCTCCGGTGAAAAAAGTTCTGTGATATTTTGCAAGGAATTTACTGATAAATTGAAGTTTACTCTAATGATTTTTTAACCTTTCTGTAAATATCTAATTGCCCAAATATATTTCCTTATTCGTTTTTGTAGTTCTTTTTGGTTTTGTCCTCCGCGCTTTCTATTAAGTCGATTACCCTTCATTGAATTGTTCAAAGCCACTTCTAAAACCCATTTTTGATTTAGCAGATATGACAATATTTCCTCTTGAGAACTAGTCTCAGGATTACTGAGATAATGTTTCGGGTTAAGTTGCTGAATCCGTCTGTAGTCTCTGATGTAAAAACGTTTTGCCAGTATGTATCTAAGACTCATACGTGTATTGTAGCAAACAGGAGTTTTGCAGTGTGCCATATAAAATTTAATAATGTTTTAGTTCTTTTTTTGCCATGTTACACCCCAGAATTTATTTTGATAAGCCACAACGTATAATCTGTTCACTATTTGTCTATTACCCGAATTAATCGATCCTGTGAAAATTTTTGGCTAGACTTTTTCGGCTCAAACGTTTTATTGCTGCGGGAAATGGATTCGAAAAAGCGAGGGCCGTTTAGTTAAGTAAAAATGTAGTCCAAAGCAAAACGGTTAATCATCGACAGGGCAACTTGTCGTCATAGAGTAATCAAGAATGCATTCGCGAGAATAATTAATAAGAAAGTATAGTTCCGTACTTTCTTAATTTTTTTTACTTTTTCATCTGGCTGATTCAAAGAAAGGAGACTAGACACTATAACCAACAAAGTTATTGGACCGGCGAAAAATAACCTCACTAGGTTAAAGAAGTGGTTATTCTGTTCTGGTGAACCTGCAAGTCCAAAAAAAACAACTGGTAATAATGTGAGCAAGTGAAATAGCATAAAGCTAACGAGCAGTAGGGCAATTATTCGTTTGCTGGTATTTTCTTTTGGCTTCATGCGTTTACTATAACAAATACTAATATGAAAACTTTGGACCGTATATTTTTTATTGTCTATAAAGGTGTCGATTTATTCTTTTTATACGCCATTGAATTTAGGATTTTAGCAAGTGCTATGCCTATGATAATCGTAAAGCCAATATTTATTGACCAAGCTAACCAGTGCAATCCGTCTGTTGAAGATCTATCTATACGAATAGGGAATCCATAATCAGGGTAATTTACAAGTAGGTATGTACTAGTAGTACCTGAAAAACCTGAATTTTTATCTCCTGAGAACCAATTTGGTTGAAGCGCATAATCATTTGTAGTGAAGATGCACAGACGGACTATCCAAAACATCAAGAAAAACCAAATTAGTAATATGAAAACTTGCTTTATTCGTATTCTCACAGAAAAATTATCTCATAAAAAAGTATGTAGATTGCAGAACAAACCCCGCAAAATAGGAGGTGCTTAATTTTGGTTCACACTGGCAGACACATTTCGAACCGTCAGCATAGGTTATGATGAACGTAAGTTAAATATCATAATAGAACTTTTTGTTACTATTTGATAGATCCCAACTCACTTAATTTTTCGAAGGTTTTTCTACCGTAAATTCTCTTGTACGAGTCTTTTTTTGATCAAATACCTAGAAATCATAGGAAGGTCATCATCGTTTGGGTCTTCTGGTCCAAAAAGGTAGTATCTTGCCCACATACGAGCAGATAACTCGTATACTTCTTCAAGTAATGGCTGCAACTCTGTCGCTATTGTTATTGTTTGCCCATATTTATCTGCTTCTCGTGACTCAGTAAGCCCTGGAAGAATCTGTTCCAGAGGATTTATACCCATTCTTTTTAACCATGTGCCATGTAATTTAGCGGGTCTTTCCATACGCAGCCGTTTACGTTGTAAGTCAATCTCTGAATGTAGCGGCGTATAAGGTGTAATACCAGTTGGTGTTTTGCCATTTTCGTCCAAAGTAAGAAGGAAAATTTGTTCAACTATATCTTGGGCTTCTGCAACACTCAATACCGCCGTTCCGTCATGAAACGATATGTCCTCACCAGCTGAAAAATCTTCACAGTTTTGGTGCTCTAAAAAACTAAGAAGAGCTTCTATTTCTTCATGTTGGCGTGCTTCATCATCTCTAAGATTTTGACTTTCTGGGCTTGGGACAAGGTGCATAAAACATATTATACAATACTTATTCTCAGTTTGGAAATATGCTCGGCTCGCAATGATAGCCACGACTAAGCAGAGTTATCTAGCTACTCGGGCTTAGCTTCGTTAATGATATTAAGAATACGCTCTACTGTTTCATCGATTGTTAGCTCTGAATTATCAATAACATGACCGAACTTCGGAGAGGCTATGCCAGTATCGTAGTGGTGTTTGACACGCGAAACCTCCCAATCAGACAATTCTCGATCTCCTCGTTTCCCTTGAGCAACTTCTAATCTGGGTGCTAATGTGATAACAACTTGAGGTTGAGTTTCTACTTCATTTTCAAATCTATCAAAATCTTTTTGTCGTACTACATAATTAGCTATAACGTCTTTTCCTTGTTTCGAATACCCGTTGATTGTTTCGATCGCCAAATCCATAGATTTATCTAGGTCTGTTGCTAGATTGAAATTAGGTATCGTGTCATTCAAGTCGTCAACATTTAAAAAAGCAGCTCCCAGCTTTTCAGCTAATGCCTTAGATGTGCTTGTCTTTCCCGAATTGATACTACCACTAATGAAGACTAACATTGTTTAATCATAGCAAAGTAGTTCAGTTTCAATTCCATCAAGGGTAATAAAAATCTGAAACGAATTAACAGTTCAGACCTTGTCTTTTACGGTTTGGCTCACAACGATAGAGAACGTTATAATTTCAATAAAGTCAGATTTTAGTTTTCAAGAGACAGCTTAAGTAGTTCTTTTCGGAGCCAGAGTCGATCGGTTTCAGCTACGCCGTCAATAAACTCTATATCGAGTAATTCCTTAAGTTTCGCTTGTCCCTTTTCGCTGGCTGAGATAAAGTAACTTTTTCCATCATTGATACTTATTAAGTTCATGGCCCAGTCTTCACCTTGAGCAACTAGGACTTTTTCTATAATGCTGAATTTGTCTCTGGCGTAAGTTCGACCATCCCATACAGTGATTTGTCCGAGTACTAATGGTAGTTTGGGTGCCTCATTCATGATTTTAGTGTCATTGCGTAAGGCGGTTTCAAAGTCTCGATCTATTGATTCTTGGCACTCGGTAAAGTATTGAGCAGGAAAGTCAGCGGGCAATCCACCAATCTTCTCTAAAGTAGCGTAAGCGTGCCTGTCCCTATCAGTTGTAACTCCAGCGTTAAAGTTCAGTGTATTATCTAAAATTCCCGCTGCTAGCAAGCGAGCTATTTCGGGCTTCATTTCCTCTAACTTGCCTTGAGTTTCCCACCTCTCAAATATTTGAGTACAAGATGCACCGATGAACTCAATGTCGGCTTTGTCGCCTATTCTTTCTGCCCAGTATTTCTCCTGCCCTGGATGATGGTCAATAACTTCGACGATAGTTCCGTTTTGCACGATTGGATCAAAAAACTCTTCTTTCGATACGTCAATTAGTACAAATTCATCATTGTCGGTTGCATGATACTCTTCAAGTCCAACTCCTAGCATACGTAGACTTCCTGGTATGCTTTCATTTAGTGGGGCACTGCTAGCGGCATAAGCTTCTTCACCTCCAAGGTTCAACAATTCTGCTTCTGCAATACACCCTGCATAAGCATCAATATCCATATAAGCGGAACCAGAAGTCACAACTTTCATTACAGCTATAATATCAAAAGTTTCAATTCTAGTCTGGGTATGAAAAAGTCAGAACCGAATTTACAGTTCTGACTTACTCTTTTCCAGCTTGGCTCCGGGAACTGGATTCGAACCAGCGACCCATTGGTTAACAGCCAATTGCTCTACCGCTGAGCTATCCCGGAATATTTACATGTAATGAGACAAAACAAAGTTTTTTCTCATCGCGCAGAAAAATGAAGTAAATTCATTTTGCTGGCTGCTCTTTTTCCTTTAGAGCTACATAGATTATGGAATGTGCTTACTTGTTAGAACTCCAAGTACAGATGAGTATTATAGATTTTAAAGTGTTATGCGTCAACAGAATTTTGCGGTATAGTGCTAGTATCATGAATCAAATCAAAACA
>DAOLHH010000022.1:0-3104 GCA_035329185.1 Candidatus Saccharimonadota bacterium
ACGATTAATATTGGCGCAGATTTGGGTGCCATGGCTGCCACAACACAACTTTTTGTTCATTTGCCGTTTGCACTCCTCGCAATGCTGTATGCAACTGCTGTTGTTTTGCTCGTTATTTTCGTACGCTATCGTACCTACGCAAAAATTTTAAAATGGCTCGCTGTAACACTCCTTGCGTATCCGTTAACTGCACTGCTTGTGGGGCAAGATTGGGGTGAAATATTGCGACACACCTTCACCCTGCATCCAACGATGGACGCGGACACGATGTATATTTTTGTCGGTATGCTTGGCACGACGATTTCGCCTTATCTGTTCTTTTGGGATACCTCTGAGCAAGTTGAAGAAGAAGTGGCAAAACACAATATGGCAAAAATTGGCGAAGTGCCCGTCGCAACACGACGCTATCTGCATCATATCCGGCTCGATAACTTCGTGGGTATGACACTTGCTAGTGTGACGGCGTGGTTCATTGTGATAGCCTGTGCTTCGACTTTGCACGCAAGTGGTATAACTGAGATAAACACGGCCGCGGACGCTGCACGAGCCCTTGAGCCACTCGTAGAGGGCTTTCCGAACGCGGGACTCATCGCGAAACTCATCTTTTCAACTGGAATCATCGGCCTCGGTTTGCTCGCAGTCCCCGTATTAGCGGGCTCCTCGTCTTATGCGATAAGCGAGGCATTCGGGTGGCGAGAAGGGTTGTACCGAAAAGTGAAACGGGCTTTCGGGTTTTATGCAGTTATCATCATTGCGACATTCGCGGGGCTCATGATTAATTTTCTTGGTATCGACCCAATAAAAGCACTCGTGTTTACGGCAGTTTTTAATGGTATCGCTGCCGTACCGCTTCTTTTCATGATTGCAAAAGTTGGAAATGATGCATCAATAATGGGTGACTATAAAAATGGTGTTCTCTCGAATACCTTTGTGCGACTTGCGACGCTACTCATGACGCTCGCGGTACTTATTTTGTTTTATCTGATGATCTTCTAGCGCGCATCGTGCAAGCGCGTCAGTAAGTAGTCTGCTTCCTCGTCAGTCATAATATGAGTTTGCAAGGCTTTGTCGTAGACGGTTGGGGTTAGTTTGGTTTGCAAGAGTTTGCCGTCTTTAAAATAGTGCGACAAAATAATGCCACGCTCCGTTCCAGGCCAACTGGTTTGCTCGAAATATAGATTACCTAAACCATAGTAAATCGGTACACCGTTTACACGCTCATAGGTTTGGGGCTGATGAGCTTGCGTGCCGATAACCATGTCTGCACCGAGCGATGCCACTTTCTTGAAGTCTTCTTCTTGCTTACCAATTGGTATATCGCATTCAGGAAATTCTTTAAACCCATCAGGGTATGAGTAACATTCCCAATACTGAATATCAACGATGACAAAATTTCCTGCATCTTTCGCCGTTTTGATATCTTGCTCGATTTTTGTGTAGTTAAAACTGTTTGCACCTGCTTTGTTTGGTCCGGCAATCGCACCGCCACTTGGTGAATCTGCATAATTATAGGCAAGAATCGTCACTTTACTTCCTTTGGTGTCACTATTGAAAGGCTTAGCTGCTTCGGTGCTATTGAGCCCGCCACCAACCGTATTCCAACCCAGCTCTTTGTAGAGGTTAATGGTCTCGGTATTATATTCGCTCCCGACGTCATTGTTGTGATTGCCCGTGAGCTCTACCAAATCTACGCCACTTGCTTTTAATGTTTCTATAAAATCTGGTGGAGCACAAAATGATGTATTGCTATAGGTACAGCCAGTTTTGAATGAAACCTCATTTGATACATGAGTTATATCCGCATCGGCGAGAAAGTCAGCTATTTTTTCACTAAAATAGGTTGGGTCTTGTACGTCTGCGAGCTTTTTCATCATAACGCGCGTCAACGCAGTGACACCGGTCATGTTTATTTTGAAAATATCTTCCTTTGAAAAGGTCTGGTTTAAATCAAGTGATGCAAAGTCCTGATCACCGGCTCCATCAAATGTTATGACGCGGAAAAGAGCGCCAGATGAAAAGGTGTCGAGATAGTAACCATCATCGTAGGTGAGTAGTTTGACCGATGCGTCGAGTTGGGTCACTGGGACGAGCGCAATTTGATCCTCGGTAATCGTTTCCAAGGAAGAAAAGCTCCCTATGGAAGTTTCCGGCACGCCAATAAATGTAGCGAACGAATCCTTTACGTATTGCTCAGTACCTTCCGGCAGTAAGAAACCTGTCGTTTTGAGCTCATCTGTGGTGGTTTTTTGACGTACGGCGTTGAAGTTCGTGACCGGTACATATACGGCAACAATGTGCTTTGTTTCGGTCGGCTTACTGGTGATTGTCGCTTTTATGGTGGTGTCGTTTGAAGCGCTCAATTTCTGTTCTTCTATCTTTTCTTGTATCGTTTTTTGTTCTTGCGCAGTTAATGTCGAATCATAGAGAATCAGATTCTGGGGGATAATAAAGCGTCCAAGGCGAGTTTTTTTGAAATAAAAATGGTAACCCGCATAAGCACTTCCAGCAAGCAATACTATTAGAATAATTGTTGCAAACGCCCCGCCACGGCGACCTTTCGGCTGCTGCACTTCTCTTACATTCATTACTATGTATAATAGCATTTTGACTGAAAATGAACTGAGAAAGTGACAAGTTGAAGCAGAAAATGTCATACTGAAGTTATGAATAAAACGGTAATGTATTTGTTTATAAGTATTGGCGGAGCAATAGGGGGTTTTATACCGGTCTTATTTGGCGCGGGTGGTGTTGGTCTCTGGAGTGTACTCGGGTCGACCATAGGTGGACTCGCTGGTATCTGGGCAGCTACAAAACTTTCCTGATATTGGATGGAAACAGTCGCTATATCTGCTAAAATAGGCAGGAAATGGCGCCTTGGCCGAGAAGTTAGGCAGCGGTCTGCAAAACCGCGTAGACGGGAGCGTTACCCGTAGGTGCCTCCAGTTTGAATCGTACATTTTAAAGTGTTAAAATAGAGCAAGTCCGGGCGAGTGGTGGAATGGTTTACACAGAGGACTTAAAATCCTTGCCGCTAAAACGGTTGTGGGTTCGAGTCCCACCTCGCCCACCAATGAGAAAAGTGCCAATTTGGCACTTTTTTCGTT